>CAMXTM010000030.1 GCA_947246775.1 uncultured Clostridium sp.
TTGCTGTACTGAAATGCCGCAGAAGATGCCCCTTGCATCACCGCTATTTTTTGTTTTTTAGATATGGTATTAGGCATTTTTTGTATGATATTGTAGTTGGTTTCCAGTGGTTTTGTAAAATCCAATATAGGGCTTGTTTTATCTTTGCCTTGCATAGCAAGGGCTGCTGTTTTTGCAATTTGTAATAAATTTTTTTCTGTCAAGTCATTTGTGTAAGCATATACCGCTTGGTTGCCATAAAACAAACGGATACCTGCCCCTTTATCTATACCAGAAAGAGCCGTTTCTACTGCTCCATTTATCATAGTAATGGTATTTTTTTGTGACTGCTCTACATAAATTTCTGCAAAGTCTGCACACTGTTCTAATGCTGTTGTAAGTACATTTTCTATTACAGATTTTTTTAACATTTTTCGCTCCTTTCTCTGTCTACTAAAACACTATTTTTTTTATCAATATGTTACCATAGGCAAACTATTTATACAACCGATTATAGCAATTGTTTATAGAAAAATACGATGGTAAAAAAAGGGCTGATATGCTATTGCTGATGTATTAAGTAGGTGTTAATTGCCTCTAAATACTGCAAAATTCCACTTTTTTGCTCAATACAATATTGTTGTTCAAAAGCGTCCAATGGAATGGATTTCCTACCGCCTTTTTGAGATTCTGTCCAATATTTTTGTAAAGTTTCAAAGGGCAAAAAATAAAATTTGTCTATTGCTGAAAAATGTACCAGCAAAAAAGAAATACCTTTTTGTTTTTGAAAGTCTTCCATAAACTGTATTTGATGGGGGTGAATATTTTGTATTGGCAAACTTTTTAAACTGGTTTCTTTGGCATCAAAGCAAACAGGAATCCCTTGTACAACGCCCATATAGTCAACTGTACTCTGTTGGTCAAAATAGGCAAGGGTAATCGTTCTATTTTTGTTGTCTACTCGAACAGGTGTAATTGGTGTAGGTATTTTTTGAAACAAGGCAAGTCCTCTTTGCCTATAATAATCGTTTGTAAAATTAATTAAATCTTCTAGTGCGCTTCCTCTTAATCCTCTTGTATTCCAAAATCCCATGATTTTTCCTCACTTTTTTTATTTAAATTGTCCATTGCATTTTTTGCTGTAGCGCAAATGACTTCTCTTTTGTCTTGCAATGCCTTCTCCAGTAAAGGCAATGCTTGTTTTGTGCCACTGTTTCCCAATGCAATCAGGGCATTTCTTTGTAACACTTTTTTTCCTCTCCAACCTGCGGCTGTTTTTGCGATGTTTTCTGTAAACCATTGATTAGAACAGTGTAATAGTTGTTCTAGGGAAATACTAGTTTCATATTCTGTAAAGGAGTGTAGTGCAGTTTGATTTTTGGGACAAACCACTTGACAAACATCACAGCCATAAATTTGCTTACCCATTGTTTGCATAACTTCAGCGGGCAAAGCAGTTTTTGTTTGTGTCAAATAAGAAATACACTTTGTCATATCAAAACCATTTTTAGAAAGTGCGCCCGTGGGACAATTTTTAATACACTGTTCACAGCTTCCACAATCCCCTGTAACAGCGTTTTTTGGTTTTAGTGGTAAATTGGTCAACATATATCCTAAAAAAGCAAGAGAGCCAAATTTTTTGGTCTGTACGCAACCATTTTTACCGATATATCCTAAACCAGCCCGTACTGCTACCGCTCTATCTACTAGCGCACCTGTATCTACAAAATATTGACATTCTATTTCAGGTACTTTTTGTTTTAAATACGCTTGTAGTGCTTGGAAGTGTTCCCTTAATATAATATGATAGTCTGTTGCTACGGCAGCAATCGAAAATTCCCCATATAGTGGATTGTTTTGCCTTGTCTGTTTTTTACGATAGCCATAGCCCATAGCAAAAACAATAATGCTTTTTGCATTTTCCATCGTCAAGGCAGGGTAAATTCTTTTTTGAATGTCCTGCTCTACAAAACCTTTTAATTGTTCGTTTTTTTGCGCTAGTACCTGCTCCAATTCTAAAAAAGGTTCTGCACTCGTAATGCCTGCTGCTAAATTTCTGCTTTTTGCAAATGTGTATATCTCTTGTTCTAGTATCATATTTTCTCCTTTATAGAAAAGAACACCCCTAAAGGAGTGTTCTTTTGATTTTGATTTTTAATTGTATTATGGATTAAGAACAATAATATAATTATCATCTAATCCAGTTTCTTCCCATCCAGGTCTATAATTTTCAAAAGTAACTCCATCATATCCAAACACTGGTATTCGTGTAAGATGTAAAAATAGGTTTGCACCTAATGGATTACCATTTTTACTAGGTATGATGTTATGCTCTACATCACAAATTGCAAATGGGAATGTGATTGATCCTCCTAAAGGAATATTGCTATAGGCCAATGAAAATCCAGAAACTGCTTCACCAACTGCTCTACCTTGTGCATCTCGTGCAACTGCCATTGTAATATCATCTTTTGATATTCTATATTTTGCTTGTCGAGATCTACCTTCTTCATCTACTTGAACCTCTCCACTTTTTGGATCAGCATATAAATTCTTAGCCAAAAATTCATATGTCAATGGATTAAAAGAGCCATCATTTCCACGATAATATAAAGCTTCATCTGATTGTACTCTAATAGTACCACTATACAATGTACCTGCTTCACCTAATTCTTGTGGATCAGTATAATATGTTACTGTAATTCTTGGTGGTGTTAAGTCTAATGCCCCAAATTCTTCAGAACATCTTACATCAGAATCATGTCCCTCTACACTACTTGTACCTAACCAGTTTGTTGCTACCGCATGAAGTATATATTTTACTCCTGGTTCTAAACCTTTTACTTCTATCTCTACTGTTGCTTCTCCCACTTCTGGGTCAACTATCAATGGTTTAACAGAAGAATAATCAAGCGGTTGTCTACCTGTTTCTGTACGACCATTTTTAATTTCTTCTGCATTGACTTCACCAGGCGCATAGCCACCACTGTTATGTGATGGATATACTGCATAGTATAATTGGCAGCTCTTATCTACTGTAATTTCAATAATTCTGGAGTCTGTTGAATTATTACGAGTTGTAACTACAATAGATTTAATGATTGGTGGTACTAATTCTTTTGTTTTAAAACGGTTGATGTATAATGGGGATGGGTCAGCAGGTGTACCCTTTAAAACACTATACATAATATATTCTGTATTTGGCTGCAATCCTTCTATTTTTAAATTGTCCATAACAATATAAGCATTTGGAATAGAGAACTGTCCTTTTATGACATTATCACCTTGTATTGTTTGATAAAATACATCTTGTGCAGTAATGGTAGCAGCTTCTACATTTGCACGAGGTATTATCATGTAATACATCATTGCTTCTTTATCTGTCTGTACTCTTGGACGAATCATATAATCGTCTACATATTCGTAGTTTTGAGGGTATTCTGTAGGTGAGTCAGATTGGAACTGGTCTAACATAGGATAACCCTCTATAAATTTTGGTACAACAGTATCTGTAAATGGTATTGTCATGTTAAATGGTGATGGATTTGTTACTTCCAATGCACCTGCTGCAATAGCATCATCAAAACCTTTTACTGGAGCGCCTGCTGCTGGCTGCAAGGTTGTTCTCGAACCAACAATACATTTAATACTCATGCTAACGTTTGCTGTCCAGCCTGCGCTTTCTGGCTTACCATCAATACTGCGTATTTTTATCGCATATTCTTTTGGCTCTAACTGATTAAATCTTTCAAACAAATAAGTTGGTTCATTGTGCATTACTCTATCCAAAATATGGTGCAAGGAAATACCATTTGTGCCTGTATCACTGTCGTTTGCATTGATTTGGGCATCATAGTCTACTTCCTGTCCTGTTGCTAAGTCAATTCTAGTTCCTGTCAAAAGTCTAAAATCTGCATCATTTGGACCTTTTTCATATAAGTCAAACGTAATATTTGAGCTGGAATAAATTAACATATCATATAACAACTCGTCATTTGTGTCATTAGACTGTGGTGTTGCTGTAAATGTGACATCATATTCCTGTGGTGCAATCGTCTGTACTAAGGATACAAGAGATGGCACAGTGCGGAACTCTGGCAATTTTGTTTTTGGTTCCATTTTGTTATTTGTTGTATCCACAATGTCATCTAGTTCAAACTGATACCTTGAGCCACTACTCATAGGGATTGCACGAGATGGGAATGTGACTACTGTTTTGCCTTTTTCCAGTGTAACAGTTGCCCTACTAAAGTTGATTTCAACTGTTTTAGTTTCTGCTGTTGTAAGGTCATATAATGTTACATGGTCTTTTAAATTTTCTGGTGAAAGGTCAACAAACTCATCATTTTGTATTACTTTTACTTCTTCACTAAATACAATTCTAACATCAGAAGATGCTGTTGGGTATTCGTCCATCATTTCTGTAAATTCTTGTGTTGCTGTTGGTGGAATTTCGTCTAATGTTTTGATTAAACGTTTTTCAATTTCAGACATATTGCCTTGATTGTCTACCGCAACCATATAAATATCGTAAGCAACTTCTTCTTGCAATCTGTTTACATTGACTTTGCCCTCTACTTCTGCTTTTGCATTGGCTGAGCCTTTTGAAACACCTGTTGCGCCATTGATAATTGCCTGTTTTGCTTCATCAGAAGTCAAAGGAGGTATTGTCATAGAACCTACTGGTGGAGGTGGGAAATCTTCTCCTCTATCCATAACAACATAGTACACTTTTGCATCTTCATCTACTTTAAAAAGCATTTCTACAGAATTTTTGGTTGCTTTGTTTTGTTTTGGATAGTCTTCCATAAATTCTGGAGAAGTTTTGTCTGATGTCGTAAAAGTGAGCTTTTTCATTGCAGTATCTTTTTCTCCATCATTACCCACAATATACAAATCGTATGTTGTTTTTTCTTCTAATCCAGAAATACCAAAGTTAAATTCTATGTTCTTTTTGCAGTCTGTAATTGTACCTTTTGCCAAATTTCCGCTGAGGTTTCCTCTTCTTACTTCATACTGCGTTGGTGCTAAGCTGCCTGTTGGGAATAATGCCCAATAAGTTGTCAAATCTTTATTGGTTGTAGCAGAAACGGTTACAGTACTGTTTGTTGTTTCGTCTATTTTTGGAGTACCAGATAAATATTGTGGTGAAGTATTGTCTGTTGTCACAAAAGTCAATTTTTCTCTTGTACTCATATCATCTCTGTCATCTACCAAAGCAGCAGTAAGCGTATATTCTGCATCTTTTGTCAATCCTGATACAGTAATCGTATATTCTGTATCAGATGCTGCTGCATTGACTGTACCAGATTTTAAAATATCCACTCGTCTTTTTGGTTTGAGCAGGTCATCATCAGATACAGACGCTGCATCAGATTCTGTTACTGCCCAATAAATTGTACCTGGTTTATTGGTTTTAACAAGAATCGTCGCTTTTGTTGCTTCTATCAAGTCCATCTTTGGGTATCTGCTCAATATTCTAGGAAAAGAAGAAGATTCTTCTGCATCTTTACTTGTCATTTTTTTACCATTGATGGTAGCTGTTGCACCTGGACGTAATACAATACTATCTGGCAGCATAGTAATTGTTACACCATCTGCATTGATATTGGCAATACCAATATCACCCTCACCTTTAATATCTGTTTCCACATCTACAAATAATTCTGCAACATAGGTTCTGACATCTAATGTTGTTGTACTGTCTACAGCAGTTTCATCAATAACAAGAGTATTGATTTCACCAGAATCTAAATAAAGATTATTTTCTGGACCTTTTACTGTAACAGTGCCGTATGTACCTCTCAAATGCAAATCAGTATCTTCTGGACCATTTAATTCTACATTTTCAAAACCGCCCTCTAAATCAGAAAGCTCCTCTAAATAAGCATTTGATTTTACTTTTGTGCTTGCAATTTGTGTGCTACCATCTACTTTTACAGAAACAGGTTTATCTTCTGGCGCATTAATAATCATATCTGCAATGGAAGAATCTGTAAATACAATACTACTTGCACCAACATTACTTTCGCCACCGCCGCTAATAATGACTTGACCAGTTACTTCAACATTTCTGAAATTGGTAAAACCAAGCTCTACACCCTCTGTAATATATAAGTCACCGTTAATTACAGTATCATGAAGTGTTACACCTGATTTTGATATAGTAATATTACCATCGATAGAACCATAGCTGTAATCACCAGGTTGGTTAATAATTTTTCCTAATGCATTGTACAATATTGTACCTGCTTCTGCCCTTGTGATATTGTTTTTAGGACGGAATGTGCCATCTCTATATCCAGTGATAACACCTTTGTCTGCTGCAACATTGATAGAGCCGCGGCTCCATGTTGGAAAACTCATACCATCTACAAAGTCAGTGTTTACTCTGTCATCTTCTTCATACTTCAAATTTCTTGTTAAAAAGGCAACTGCTTGCTCTCTTGTCAAATTGTCTGAAGCACCAGAAAGATTTTTGCCACTTCCCACAAAATAACCTTGTGTTGCTGCAATGTCAATTTCATTTGCATACCATTCTGTACCTTGAATATCTTTAAACTTTGTTCTACCTGTTGTTTCATGATAACCCATACCTTTGTTGAGCATCGTAACAAATTCTGCTCTTGTAATGTCGTTGTCAGGATTCATATTGCCATTTGTGTCACCTGACATAATACCGTTATCATACAAACTTCTAAGATAAGGTTCAGCCCATTTGCTGCCGTTCATGTTAAAGCCTGCTGCATATGTTTGTTTTACAAACAAACCTTCAGGAATAAAAATCTGACTTCCTAACATAGAAATTGCAGCAGCAACGGCTATCATTTTTTTGGCTTTGCCCTGCATTTTTTTCATCATTTTTTCTCCTCCATAATTTTTTTGCGATGACGACGCATTTGTAATCTAAAGATTGCTTCTCTTAAAAGGCGTTCACACACAATATTAAAATCTATAAATTTACTGCCATAAACATATAAATTTTTATCTGGCTGAAATTCTTTTCTAACAATTCCAACATCTAGTATGATTGGGTCTGTTGTAATTGGAATTACTACCTCATAAGTGCCATCTTTGCTTAAATCTGCTTTTGAGACAAATCCCATACCACCACAACTAATATCGTTTACAACAATAGGAATGGTAAATGGTATTTTTTGTTCCTCTTCTGGAAAAGTTTTTATTAAATCAGTTTCCATATGAATTTTTACTTTTATTTCTTTTCGCATCTGGGCGCTGATATTAAATACATCTCCAAGTGAAACAATGTTGCCTTTTATATCTTGAATTTGTCCTTGATAAATTTCTGCATAACTTTGCATTTTATGAAATTTAACCAAATTTAATCCATTTAAAGCTTTTACATCGTCAACCACTCTCATTGCCATTTGATTACCATTTCTTTCTAATAAGACAGCTTCACATAAAACCATAGCGCCGCTTTCAGAAAGAATGGCATATTTTTCTTCCGCCAATAGAAACACCTCCTAAAAAATCAAAATAATACAAGTTGTCATTCTTCATCTTCTTCCTGCTCTTGTGCAAAGTTTAAAAAGAAAACATAAATGTCTACTACTGCTTTGTAAAGCTCTTCTGGTATTTCTGAGCCTAGTTCTAGCTGCGTTAATATTGTTGTTAAAGAAGTATCTTCATAGATAGGGACTTGATTTTCTCCAGCAATTTCCACAATTTTTTCTGCAATATGTCCCATACCAGATGCTACAATAACAGGTGCAATATTTTTATCAACATCATAACGTAGTGCTACTGCTTTTTTATTCAATTTGTCATTAAATCCTGACATTGACTGCATTCATCCTTTCATATAGCTTAGGAAATACCTCTGATATTGTCTTTGGTGCTTGCAAGACATCAGTATATAATGATTGAAAACGCAAACCATTTCTTTCCATAATATTGCTGACACCATCTTGAATCATCTTTTTATGAGTAGACAATTTTTCTGGATAATATAATTGCATATCCACATTTTCTTCTCTTGAAAGAAGAATCATTTCAAAATAGCCTACGTCCTTAATGTCAAATTTAATAAACAATCTGATTTGTTTTTCTCTTTCTCCATTGCTGCTATTGTTATTACCTGACTGGTCATCAGGGTCAATCCACACTTCTGAAAACATCAGTCTGCCTCCAATATCTGCTGGAATCATTAAGTGAAGTAAAGGCATATAGACGCTTTCATTTAGTAAAAGAGAATTGATAATATTGGCAAAAACAGTTTTTGCTTCATAAGTAGATTCCGTACCATTCATTCCTCTTTCTAATATTTCTGTTAGTTTATCCATAAGAGTATATTGTTCTGTGGCTCTTTCAAACTCTGTATTTGCTAATATTTTTTCTAACTGCGCTGGTGAAATATCACCCAGTTTTTCTCTCACACTTCCAAAGGTCATAAGCTGAGAAAATGCCTTTAAAAAAGCAGATTTTTCTCCATTTTCATAGCGAGCAATATTGAGTGTGAGCATGGTCATCCAGTCTCTTGCTTTTCCTAAATCATATGTTGCACTAACATATTTTGACAAATAAGGTATGATTTCATTTTTCAGCACTGCTGTGTTAGCAGTAGTATCTCCTTGTTCACTTCCAGTATATAACTTAGCCATCAATTCTGCAAGAGTATCACCATAACTTCTTGGGATAGATTGTTTAATATTTTGTAAATTTTGCATAATTTGGTTCATTAAGTGAGGTCCTGCCGACATATCATTATAGCGTTTTAAAAAGTCTAATATATTTGTTTTTAGCTCAACAGAGGGTGTTTGGTCTAATATTTGCCTTAAAACGTTAAAAAATGCCCCTTTAAATTTAACAGCAGAAGCAGCTTGATTTTTTAAAAAATAAACAAGTTCTCCTTCTGTCATTTTGAGCATTTCCATAAAATTTGAAATTTCCTCTGTAAAATTTTCCCCCATACCAGAACTAACTACAATGCCCATACGAGAATAAATCAAATCTGTAATCATTTGCGTCAGACCAGGAGTGTCACGCACCATTTGCATAAATGTTTCATAATTCGAATCATAGTTGAGTGCCTTCCTTTGTGTGTCTGCTGATACACCTTCCCTGCCGTCAGGTCTAACCACTTTAGACGGATTTACTATATTTTGTATGCTAGGGTCATTCTCTCTTATAGGATTTGTCCTTGTAGAATTTTCCATTCCATTCAAGGGAGTTGTCACTTTCAATAAATCTGCCACTTTTTTCACCTACACTTTAATAAAATTTATACTATTATTTTTTTTCATAACCTGCCGATATAGATACTAGATAATAAAAACGTATGAGGGGTGTAAGTATGGATAACGGCATGGAAAATATGCTAGATATGTACCTTTTTGAAACAAATTCACTTTTAGAGCAGCTTGATGAAGTCCTTCTTGATGCCGAAAAAGCTGATACTTTTACAAGTGATAGTGTAAACGAGATTTTCCGCATCATGCACACGATTAAGGGTTCTTCTGCTATGATGGAATTTTCTTCTTTGATGACAATTGCACATCGTATTGAAGATTTATTTTTTTTCATTCGCGAGAACACCATTGATAGTATTGATGAAGAACATAAAAAAGAACTTTTCAATCTTATGTTTTTTTCCACCGATATGCTTCGTGCAGAAGTGGAAAAACTAGAAAATAACGAGCCACTTACCAATAATGTCGACAGTTTTGTTGAAAAAGTTAATAGCTTTTTGAACAAAATCAGTAATAAAACAGATGAACCAGTATCAGATGTACAAGAAGATGACAGTAATGAAAAATCAGAAAATTCCTCTACCAGTTTACCAAATGATGGTTCAGGTGCATTTTTAAAAGTTATATTTGATGAAGGCTGTGGTATGGAAAATCTACGTGCCTTTATGTTAGTAACTTCTATAAAAGATATTTATGAAAATTTAACATTTTATCCACCTGATGTAGAAACAAATTCTGATACAGCGGCAATCATTGTTGAAAAGGGATTTCTTTTAGGCTTTGACACAAAAGAGAGATTGCAAGCGGCATTAGATGCTGTGCAAAATTCTGGTAACGTGCAATCTTATGAGATATTGATACCACCACAAGTTGAAAAAGAAGATGAAAAATCTGTTGCAGAAGAAAATAAACCATCTGTGCAAAAGCATGCTGATGCAGCTCCTGCACAAAAAGTACAAGCTCCTGCACAAAACGCACAAGCTTCTGGACAAAATGCGAATGTAACACATGTTGGTACAAATAAGCAAAGTTTAATTAGTGTAAATCTTTCTAAACTAGACAAATTGATGGATTTGATGGGTGAGCTTGTTATTACAGAATCTATGGTAACATCTTGTCCAGAATTGCAAGGACTTAAACTGGATAATTTTACAAAATCTGCTCGTCAATTAAGAAAATTAACAGATGATTTACAAGACACTGTTATGTCTATTCGTATGATTCCTGTAGCTGGCGCATTCCAAAAAATGAATCGTATTGTAAGAGATATGAGTAAGAGTCTAAATAAAAATGTTCACTTAACTATCATTGGAGAAAATACAGAAGTAGATAAGACAATTGTAGATACTATTAGTGACCCTATTATGCATATGGTTAGAAATTCAATGGATCATGGTATTGAAGAAACAGTAGAAGAAAGAATCCAAGCAGGTAAAGAAGCACAAGGTGAAATCATACTTTCTGCGGAACATACAGGAAGTGAAGTTATCATTACAATACAAGATGATGGTAAAGGAGCAGACCCTGCAAAAATATTGGAAAAAGCAAGAAGAAATGGACTTTTGACCAAACCAGAGAGTGAATACTCTCAAAAAGAAGCTTTAGCCTTTTTGATGGCACCAGGCTTTTCTACTAATGAGCAAGTAACAGAATATTCTGGACGTGGCGTTGGTATGGACGTTGTGAAGAAGAATATTGAAAAACTTGGTGGTACTGTTACAATAACGAGTGAACTGGGCAAAGGTATGTGTACTACAATGAAAATTCCTTTGACACTTGCCATTGTAGATGGTATGGAAGTTTCTGTTGGAAAATCAATCTTTACCATTCCAATTTCAGATATTAAACAATCCTTTAAAATTGCTCCTGAAGAAATCATTTATGATGCACAAGGACAAGAGATTGTAAAAAGAATGGATAACTTCTATCCTATTATAAGAGTGCATAATCTTTATAATATTGAAACAGAGATTACTAACTTGGAGGAAGGTATTCTTGTTTGGGTAGGAGAAGGAGAAAAATCCTATTGCTTGTTTGTAGATGAGCTTATGGGAGAACAACAAGTTGTTGTAAAACCATTACCATCTTACTTGAGTGCATATAACATTAAACAAGCTGGCATTGGGGGCTGTACTATTTTAGGCGATGGTAATATTAGTATTATATTAGATATTACGACTCTCCATCATAATACAAGTGGTTATGCTTACTAAAAGATTGTGAACATAGAAAAGATGATATTGGAGGACTTAATATATGACTGAAGAATATAATGAAATAGACTTGGAAAAAAGCCAAGCTCTCAATTTAGAAATAAAAGAAGACCCGAAGAAATTTCTCACTTTTTTGTCAGATGGTTTAACATTTGCCATTGATGCTACAAATGTTGGTGAAATTATTACAAATTATCCTATTACGATGGTACCAAATGTTCCTTCTTTTATTAAAGGAATCATCAATTTGAGAGGACAAATCATACCAATTATAGATATTAGAGAAAACTTGTATTATTATATTAGATATTAATTCCACTTCTATTGGTATATTTGTAGATGGTGTATCTCATGTAGTAGATATTTATGAAAGTAATATTTCTCCTATGCCTCCAAATAGTTCTCAAGAATTGGTAAAGGGAATGATGTCACTTTCAAACAAACAGGTAATATTATTTCTTGATTGCGAACTATTGCTACAATAGCATATATAGTGGTATAATATACTAAGATTAAAAAATAAGTATTAAAAAAATAAAAAAAACTGTCGAATTGTCAAAAAACCGCTGACATAGTATTTGTGTTTGCGATATTTTGACTTTTTCGATAAGTTAAATAATTTATTTTTTTAAAATCTTGTAGGAATAGGGGTTTATTTATGCTTACAATTACAGACCAAGATTTTTTACGTCTTGTTGACTA
>CAMXTM010000031.1 GCA_947246775.1 uncultured Clostridium sp.
TCAGAAAAAATAATACGAAATAATAAAAATCGATTTGCAAAAAATATGCATGGACAAAAAGGAGAGGGTAAAAAAATTGTATTTTTTACAGAAAAAGATGCTTATGAAGAAGCAGATAATATAGCATTAAAATTGATGAAATTAAGAAAAAAGGGTATTGACTATAATGATATGGCAGTAATATATAGAACAAATATACAAGGTGGTATTTTTGCTAGAGTGTTTACACAAAAGGGAATCCCCTTTGTATTAAAAGATAAAAGTTCTAATTTGTATGGGCATTGGATAGCAAAAGATTTGACATCTTATTTGCTTTTAGCGGAAGATATACATAATGATGCTGATTTTCGCCGTATTGCTAATAAACCAAAAAGATATATTAGTAGGGATTTGTTGCATTTGGCAGAAAGATATGGTAGTCCTTTGCTAAAGGGAATGTATGCATTGCCAGAGCTGAGAAAATATCAAGCACAGTATTTAGAAGATTTGGAATCCCATTTGATACAAATTCAAAAAAGAACACCAGCAAAAGCATTAAAATATATTAGAAATGTGGTTGGATATGATGATTATTTAAGAGAATATGCAGAATATAGAAAAGCAAGCGTAGAGGGATATATAGAAATAGCAGAAGAAATTACACAGTTTGCCACCATAGCAGATACGACAGAAATATTTGTGCAAAAGCTGCAAGAAATGGAAATAGAAATGGCAAATAAAAGTAAAATGAAGAAAGGCGAGCAGGCACAAGGGGTAACGCTTTCTACTATGCATTCTGCAAAAGGCTTAGAATTTGAAGTAGTATTTGTGCCAAGTATTGTGCAAGATGTCATACCGCATAAAAAGAGTACAACAGCGGAGCAAATAGAAGAAGAACGAAGATTATTTTATGTTGCTGTAACAAGAGCAAAAAGTATATTATATTTGTCAGAAATTGCTAAAAAACATGATAAAAAAACACAACGTTCGTGTTTTTTGAAAGAAATTGGCTTGTAATAACAATAAGTGTAATAAAAGTGTAAGAAAAAATTAGTATTTATATTTTTTGGAAATTGATATAATAGTGACAGAAAATAAAAAAGGGAGGGAATAAAATTTATGAAAATAAATAAAAAGGAGCAAAGAAAAAGGCGAATTGCTGCGGTTGTAGCAATTATTTTGGTAGTTGCAATGGTGTTTAGTTTAATTGCGCCTATCTTTTCAGCAAGAGCGATGGCAGCACAGACAGTTAATACAACAGTTGTTACTGAACAGCAAACAAATGGTGCAGCTCTTACAGAAAAGCAAAAAAAAGATAGAGAAGTAGGTGTAGATAATTTTTCTGCAACAGTATTGATAGGATTTGAGCAGCAGTATATTGTAGGTAATACTGTGCCAGTGTCTGCTATTATGGTAAATAATGGTGAAGATTTTAAAGGAGAATTTCAAATTAAAGTGTATTCCTACATTGGCAGTGAAAATGAGGGAGGAAAATATGCAATATATTATCAACCATTAGAGTTGTCAAGAGGAGCAGGAAAACAGGTTAATTTAACGATACCTATGGATACAATACAAAAAGATTTTGAGATTTCGTTGGTAGACAGTAAAAATAATGTAGTATATAGAAAATACTTTGCTGCAAAAGCACTTGACCCAGCAACAATGTTAGTAGGAGTTGTCTGTGAAAGACCAACAAATATGGCATATTTTTCAGCAATACACTTTGCTGAGGAACAAGACTATACAGGAGATTATACTAAGACAGTTTATTTAAATAGTGAAACATTTCCTACACAGGAAGCAGTTATGAATCATTTTAAAGTGATTGTGATAGATGATTTTGATACAAAGACACTTTCGCAACAGCAAAAAGAAGCACTTTTGCAATGGATAGAAGCAGGTGGCGTTTGTGTAGTAGGAACAGGTGTTAATGCCATAAAAACGTTGAGTGGATTGCAAGACATCATAGCAGTAGAAAGCAACGACAACATAACACAAAGAAATATTATAATAGCCGGACAAAGAGTGAGAGCAGATGTTGCTGAACTAAATTTGACTAATATAGAAAATGTAGAAAATGATATTTTTGAAAATGCTTCTATTATACATATTGATAATGGAGCAGTAATATTGTATGATATTTCATTGTCATTAGCACCTGCAACAGAAATAGCAGGATTTGTAAATGAGATAAAAGACTGTTGCGAATACGCTAATGAATCATTGAAAGAAATCAATTATTCTGATAGTTATAGATATAATCCAATTACCTATATTGCACAAAGATTTCCAGAATTAAAAGCAACTAGTATTTACATGATATTGTTTATTATAGTAATCTATGTTGTAATAGTAGGACCTGTGTTGTATTTTATATTAAAGAAAAAAGATAAGAGAGAATGGGGTTGGATAGCAGTACCAACACTTTCTATAATATTTGTGGCAATTGTGTTTGTGCTGAGCATTAATAGCCAATATAAAAGTGGTTTAATTAACATTGTATCAGCAACAAGAGTAAAAGATGGTCAAAGCATAGGAACAACAGATATTTATGGTTGTGCAAAGCATAGTAAAAAAGGAGAAGTAGTATTAACTACAGAAGAATTTGTCAATTTGTCAGTCCCCTCTGATGAAAGATGGAATTATTATGAAGTTGTAAATAATGATACTTGTACCAATAAAATTTTGGTGGGAGATAGCACAGAAATTACATATTTTGATAAAGGTAGTTGGGACAATAATGATTTTGAGATGGAGACTATAACAGATTTAGGTGGTATTGTAGATTGTGATGTAAAAATGGAAGGGGATAAGTTAGTAGGAACAATTACAAACCATACAAATAGAAATTTCAAAGATGTCTTGTTGATAGTAGGAAAAAGAGTCATAATGATAGAAAACTTAAAAGCTGAAGAAAGTATAGATATCAATGAAGATATTATAGATAAACAAATTACAGACTTATCTAATGCTATATGGGAAGTATTTCGAGATTTATATGATAGAACAGAAATGCAAAAGAAAATCAAAGCAGGAGAAATGACAAGACAAGATGCATATCGTATGATGAGAGAAAGCGACTTAGTACAAGACTATATTAACTGGAATGAAACAGAAATGCGGTTGCTAAACGAAGGAGATATTAAAGTATTTTTGTATGCTTTTGATGAAGATAGTATATTGCCTCAAACATTTTATCTCAATGGACAGACAGCAATAGAAAATGCTTTGAATTTGTATATGATGGAATATGCTGTACATTTGGCAGAGGCAGGAAGTTTTGAGATACCATTTGGTATTTTGTCAGGCACTATAATGGGACAAGAAGATAATCAGTTTATTAGAGATTATAGAGATGGCACAGTATATGCAGAGATGTCAACAGAAATAGAGTGGGCATTTGTGATACCAGCAAATACAGAAATACAAAGTGTGCAATTCCGTTCTTTAAATGATAGTGGTAATTTTTATCAAGCACCAGAAATTTATAATGTAAGCACAGGACAATGGGAATTGTTGCAAAGTGAGGAATATTATGATATGACAGATTATATTGGTAATGTATCAGAAGATTATCCAAATGGTTGTATTATAGTAAAATATTTTGTACAAAAAGAAACAGAAATCAGATACCCAGAAATCAAATTGAAAGGAGCAGGACAAAATGTTGGAAATTAAACATCTTATGAAAAGATATGGAAAATTTACTGCTGTAGATGATTTGAATTTAACTGTACCAGAAAGTAGTATATTTGGTTTTGTAGGACCAAATGGGGCAGGAAAAACAACTACAATGAAAATTATGTCTGGACTTTTGAAAGCGACAGAGGGAAGTGTTATGATTGATGGAGTAGATGTCACAAAAAATCCAAAAGCATTAAAAGAACATATCGGATATATGCCTGACTTTTTTGGAGTTTATGACGATTTAAAAGTGTCTGAATATATGGATTTTTATGCAGGAACCTATTATATACCTTATGAAGATAGACAGGCATTGATAGATAATTTACTTGATATAGTAGACCTTTCCCATAAAAAGGATAGTTATGTAGATGGACTGTCAAGAGGAATGAAGCAAAGATTGTGCCTTGCAAGGAGTTTAATACATGACCCAAAACTTTTGATATTAGATGAGCCAGCTTCTGGATTAGACCCTAGAGCAAGGGTAGAAATGAAAGAAGTGCTTAAACAGTTGCAAACAATGGGAAAAACGATTATTATTAGTTCACATATATTGCCAGAGCTTGCAGAAATGTGTACAGAAGTAGGTATTATTGATAAAGGTCATATTGTTGTGCAGGGAACAGTGCAGGAAATTATGAAACAGATGACCAAAGTAAGAAGAATACAAATCAAGCCACTAGAAAATATGGAATCACTTTTAAAATTGTTAAGTGAGCAACCAGTGGTAGACGATGTAATAGAAAATACATTTGATATCGAATTTTCTTTTAAAGGAACAGACCAAGAATTATCAGAACTGTTAAAACAAATTATACTAGCAGATATTGCTATAGTATACTTTAAAGAAAAAGAGGGAAATTTGGAAGAAATATTTATGCAAGTGACAGGAGGGGAAGAAGTATGATGATGAATCCCGTATTACGCCGAGAAACAAAGACAACATTAAGAAACTGGAAAATGTTTGCCGTTTTGACGGTATATGTTGCAATTGTAACAATAGGAGCATTTTTATTTATTTATGGAAATATGTTTAATTCTTATAATTATTCATTTGACCCCCAAGATATGATATGGATGTATGTAGTGCTTTGTGCCATACAAATGGGGCTTATGCTTTTAGCTGCGCCAGCTATGACAGGTGGTAGTATTAGCGGAGAAAGGGAAAGACAAACATTAGATTTACTTTTGATGACAAAAATGTCTTCTCTTTCCATTGTAGTTGGAAAATTGATGTCATCTATGGCAACACTTTCCCTTATTATGGTAGCGACATTACCGATATTTGCTATAGCATTTTATTTTGGAGGAGTGTCCATAGGTTCACTATTGATTATGATATTGTATATTATGGTAACAGCTTGTATGGCTTGTTCGCTGTCTATCTTTTTTTCCTGTATATTTAAAAAGACAGTGGTTTCTATGGTTGTAGTATATTTATTGATAGGAGGCGTATTTTGTTTAGGGACATTGCTTGCAACATTTTTACAGCAAGGTCTTTATTATACAATGTATCAGCAACAGGCAACTTTGACATTTCCATTGATAGTGCTTTCATCTAATCCAGGTGTAGGATTTTTTTCATTGGTAGATAATCAAATTGGTACAAATGTTATATCATCTGTGTTGTATCGGTATTCAAGTCAAAAAGTATTTGTCAATGCAATTATAAAAAACTACTGGGTAGTCAATTTCGTATTTAATATTATAATTTCAGTTGTGTTTGTACTTTTAGCAGCCTATTTTATCAATCCAGTAAAAAATAAAAAATAGTAGTATGTTAATATAGAAAAGGGAGTTGGCAAAATGGAACAGTTACAAAAACAGCTTTTCAAATTGAGAATGAAATTGTTGCTTGAGCTGTGGTATCAAATCTTTTTAAAATTTGCCATAGCAGCAATAGCACTTTCTATTGTATATGTGGTTGTTTCAAAATGGAAATATTTAATAGATGATACTGTATTTTTTGCAATTGTAATAGTGTTTGTGTTACATTTTTAAAAAGAGCAACATGGAAAAAAACAGCACAAATTGCGGATAGTATGGGATATGAGGAACGATTTATTACAGCATTAGAATTGCTTGAGCAAAAAAGAGAATATACAAAAATAGAAAAATTAGTGATAGAAGATGCATTAACTAAGGCAAAAGAAAATGAAATTGCAAAACAGTATCACTTGACAGTGCCAAAAAAGGAAATACAAATTATTGTAGTGCTGTTTGCCATAATGTTTGGAACAAATTTAATTAATACAGAACAGCAAAGACAAGCAGAACAGTATGCAATGGCAAAATTGAGAAAAATTGAAGAAGTGAAAAGTGAAATCAATAGAGAAGAAGAATTTGACGAAGATGTATTAAAAGCATTTAATAAAGAAATAGATACTATTACAAAAAATTTAAAAAGAGCGCAAACGGTAGAAGAAAGTAAAAAAATGGTGGAGCAGGCACAACAGGCAGTAAAAGCGTTAGAAAAAAATAGTATGCCAGAGGACTTGAAAAAAACTGCTGAAAAACTTTCTCAAAATGAAAAAACAAAAGAATTGGCAAATGCTTTAGAAACAGGAGATACACAATCCATCAATGCACAAATGGATATGTTACTTTCTGAAATGGAAGATTTGCCACAGGAAGTATTAGAGCAAATAGCACAGGAACTCAATGACATAGGAGAATTGAATGATGAAGAATTAAAAGAAATGCTTGAGAATTTGGCAGAACAACTTTCTAGTGGCAATTTGGCGCAAGCGATAACACAAGGGAAAGCATTAAAAGGAAAATTAGGAGCATTGTCTCAACAGAATAGTGACATTGTGCAAAGCATGGAAAATTTGAATCAGGCATTGGCTTCTGAAAATGCTGTATCAAAAACAGAGCAGTCAGGACAAAGTGGACAGCAAGGAGATGGCACAGGACAGGGGCAAGGAGAAGGAGAACAAAGCGGTAGCGGTCAAGGTGGTATGGGACAAGGCAGCGGCGAGGGAATGAATAGTGGTCAAGGTAGAGGTAGAGGACATAAAGAAACAGAAGAAATCTATACAAGAAAAGCAGAAAATATGTCTGGTTATGATACACAGTTGCAAGGGCAGCAAAATGAGCAGGGGCAAACCAATATAACAAGGGAGCAAACAATAGGAGAAAGAGGACAAAGTATACCATATGAACAGGTGTATCAGTCCTATAGAAATAATGCGTTGAGAGATATAGAAAATAGTGATGTGCCTTATGGTATGAGAGAATTAGTTTCTGAATATTTTTCAACATTAGAGCAATAAAAGGTGGTGCAGAATAATATGCGTTTTTTTCAGCCGTTCGGTCTTTTTGCCTTGATAGGGATTCCTATTATTGTTTTGATGTATTTATTAAAGCAAAAATATAAAGAGCAAAAAGTATCTAGTTTGTATTTGTGGAAAAGGGCAGAAAGCTATAGTATGTCACAACAGCCATGGCAAAAACTCAGAAAAAATTTGTTAATGTTTTTGCAAATAGCGTTTGTACTTTTGCTTGCCATAGGGCTTGCTAATCCATACATAATGGGGGGAGAAGAAACAAGTCATATGATATTTGGCTTAGACTGTTCCTTAAGTATGCAGGCAAAAGATGGACAAGAAGGCAAAAGTCGTTTAGAACAAGCAAAACAAAGTATAAAAAATCAAATAGAGCAAGCACCACCAAGTAGTATATTTAGTATTGTACTTTTACAGGACACACCCACAATTGTAATAAGTAATAGTACAGATAAAAGGGCATTGCTCAAGCAGTTAGAAAATATAAAAGCAACAAATGGAGGAGTAAACTGGCAAAATAGTAGAGAAATATTACAACTTGCTGGAGCAGAAAATGGACAAATTAGTATCTATACTGACCAACATCAAAGCTTATTAGACGATTTGGATATACAACAGAATATATTAGGGCAAAATAGTGAAAATACAGCAATTACATTACTTTCTCATAGTCAAGGAGAAAGTGGTTGGCAGGCACTTGTAAAAGTTTCCCATTTTGGAGAGAATGAGATTACTAAAACAGTAAATTTGTTTTGTGATGGAAAAGCGTTTGACAGAAAAGAAATTACAATAGAGGGAGGAAGCAGTAAAGATGTAATATTTACAGGAATCCCTCAAGAAACAACAGCATTAACAGCAACACTCACACCAGAAGATGTTTTGGAAGCAGATGATAGAGCATATGATGGCGCTTTTTCACAAACAAAAAAGAAAGTGCTGTTAGTTACAGAACAAAATATATTTTTAGAAAAAGTATATAGTCTTTTGCCAGATGTAGAATTGTATAAAACAGACACAGAACACATAGAGTTATTACAAGGATATTCATTGTATATATTTGATGGTATAATACCAGAACAGTTACCAAGTGATGGCTATTATGTATTTTGGAACTTGCCAGATGAAAACAATATATTAAATTTAGGAGCGACACAACAAATTCAAGGTGAAGCAACAACACAAGGCTATGGAAATATTACATTAGCAGATACGTTGACATTTGATATTGAGCAATCAAAAACATTTGATA
Source organism: uncultured Clostridium sp. (assembly GCA_947246775.1). Classification (GTDB taxonomy): domain Bacteria; phylum Bacillota; class Clostridia; order Lachnospirales; family Anaerotignaceae; genus Coprocola. The sequence continues at coordinate 8,203 of CAMXTM010000031.1, forward strand.
CCCCAATGTGGGCGTCACCTATATTAACAGCAGACCAAAAAGCCATTGCTATTGCAGGAGAACAAAATGGTAAAAAAATGGCAATATTTGCATTTGATATTCATGATACAGATTTGCCATTGCAAAAAGAGTTTCCTATATTGATATATAATTTGCAAAATTGGTTTTTTGAGCAAAATGGTCAGCAATCTTTAGAGTCTATAGAATCAGGACAAACTGTGGAAATTTCACTTTTACCAGAAACAAAACAAGCAAGTATACAATTTCCAGATGGAAAAAGTGTAAAAATAGCACCACCATTTCCGCCAGCTCCTTTTATAGATACTGAACAAACAGGAATTTATACATTGATACAAAAAGATGAAGCAGAACAGCAAACGACCAATACATTTGCTGTAAATGCAAAGACAACAGGAGAATCTGATTTAATACAACAATATCAAAATGATATGGAAATGGAGCAGCATAAAGAAAAGAAAGTCATAAAAGTAGGAAAAAGTATTCAAAACATAGTAATATTAATGTTACTTTTGTTATTGCTTATAGAATGGAAGGTGAATTGCCGTGAACATTGATATGATAAGACCTTTATGGCTTTTACTTTTTCCTGTTGTAGTAGTGCTATTGTATATCATAGCAAAAAAAGGAAAATTAAATAATACATTTTATAGAAGATTTTTTATAACAATAAGAAGTGTTGTTGCTTTGCTGTTGATATTGGCATTGTGTGGCATTACAATACAAAAAACATCAGAAAGAGTTACAACAATATTTGCGGTAGACTTATCGGATAGTACAAAAGAAGCACAAGAAAATGTAAAAACATTTTTAAAGCAAGCAGAAAATAACAGAACTGATAAAGATAGTGTAGGCTTGCTTTGTTTTGGTGGAGATGCAGTTTTAGAGCAATTTTCCGAAAATAATACAATGGCGATTCCTCAAACTTTTTTGTCGTATGTACAAAAAAATGCGACTAATATTAGTGGTGTATTAAATTTGGCAACTTCTATTATGCCAGAGCAGACAAGAAAAAGAATTGTATTGATTAGTGATGGTATAGAAACAGTAGGAGATGGCTATGCGCAGTCAAAATTACTTCAAGCACAAGGTATTACAGTAGATGTATTTTCCTTACAATCAGAAGAAAAACCAGAAGTACAGTTATCAGCATTGCAAATTTCTAGCTTAATCAATAAAAATACAGAATATGATGTCACATTACAAATTAGTAGTAATATTGATACTAATGCGAATGTAAAATTATTTAAAGGCAATACATTGATAGCAAATGAAACGATAGCTGTATCAAAAGGAGAAAGTAATATTGTATTTTCAGATAGTACAGAAAATGGTGGAAGTATTATATATAGAGCAGAATTGACAGCAGAGCAAGACACACTTTCACAAAATAATAAAGCATATGCCTACTGCTATATTACAGATGTAGCACAAATATTATTAGTGGAGCAGTCTGAAAGCGGTAATGTATGGGAAGATTTTTTGCAAAATAGTCAAGTAGCGGTTACAAAAGTAGCAGTAGAAAATGTGCCTGTTACAGTAGAGCAGTTAAATCAATATGATGGCATTATTATGGCGGACGTATCAGCAGAAAATATGCCAAATGGATTTATGGACGCATTGGAAAGTTATGTAAAAACAACAGGTGGAGGACTTTTTGTAACAGGTGGAGAAAACTCTTTTGCACTAGGAGGATATTATAAAACAAAATTAGAAGATATATTGCCTGTAGAAATGGAATTAAAAACAGAGGGAGAAAATAATAGTCTTGGCATGGTAATGGTAATAGACCGCTCTGGAAGTATGGACGGTGGAAGCTATGGCATTTCAAAAATAGAAATGGCAAAAGAAGCCTGTATTAGAAGTTTAAGCAGTTTTATGCCTGGCGACTGTTTAGGTGTCATTGCGTTTGATGATATAGCACAATGGGCAGTACCTTTTCAAACGGTGCAAGATAATATAGAATCAATCAGAATGGGCATAGGTAGTATACAGCCTGGAGGAGGTACAAGCATATTACCAGGATTAAATGCGGCATATGAAGTGTTAAAAGATGCAAATACAAAACAAAAACATATTATACTTTTAACAGATGGAGAAGCAGAAAAAACAGGTTATGATGGTGTTATTGAGAGAATGCGTCAAAGTGGTATTACATTGTCTTCTGTTGCAGTAGGTACAGGAGCAGATGTCTCTCTTTTAAAAAGATTAGCAGAGCAAGGCGGCGGAAGATACTACTTTACAAATGAATTTAGTGACTTGCCTGAAATATTTGCAAAAGAGACATTGCTTGCAGGAAAAGAGTATATTAACAATAGAACATTTTACCCTAAACAAAAAAATGCATCAGCGATTATGGCAGATATTGACAGTGTAGCAGCATTATATGGTTATGTTGGCACAACTGCAAAACCAAGAGCAGATGTAGTTTTAGAAAGCGACAAAGAAGAACCTATATTAGCAGCATGGCAATATGGCTTGGGTAGAACAGCAGTCTGGACAAGTGATGTTTCTGGGCAATGGAGTAAAGACTGGTTAAATTCTGCGCAAGGAAGACAGATATTACAAAATAGTATATCTTGGGTAATGAAAAAGCAGAGCAGTAAAGATGTGACAGCAACAGCAGTAATAGAGGGCGAAAAAAGCCTTTTAACTGTTGAAATGGCATATGATGAAAGCATTACAGAAGTAAAGGGTACAGTAGTTTCTAATGATAATAGAACATATGAAGTTGCCTTAGATAGAACAGCACCAAATATATATGCAGGTAGTATGGATACTATAGCAGAGGGTGGCTATATATTAAATTTGCAAATAACAAATGAGCAGGGAGAAACAGAAAGTATCAATACAGGTTTTGCTATTGCATATCCTAAAGAATATGATAGACGAAATTGGGGAAAAGGAGATGTATTATTAAATAGGATTGCAGAGGCGACAGGTGGACGTGTGCTTACAGATGGAGAAAATGTATTCACAGAAAAGCCACAAGCTGTTTCAGATACAAAGGACTTGACTACACTGTTTTTAATATTAGCATTAGTGTTGTTTTTAATAGATGTATTTTTTAGAAGATTCAGTGCAGTGACACAAAAAATAGAAGCAGTTGTAAAAAATATGAAAAAGGAGAAAAAACAAACAGAGACAGCAAAAACAGTGCAGAATAAGAAATTTGAAAAAGAGATGAAACAAGCACAAAAAAGACAGCAAAAAAATGATAAAAAAGAACAAGAGAAAGAGGAAGAGCAGGGTAGTAAAAATATGGCTGTACAGTTAGCAGCTGCAAAGAAAAAAAGAAAGAGATAGATATTTGCTGTATGCAAAAAGAAGTAGCTAAAAATACTACTTCTTTTTCATGCTATATTTATGGAGAGAACAAAGTAAAAAGGTGGTGATATTTATAAAAATGTGTCGTTTTATGTCATTTTATAATAATTTAATACTTTGTAAACAAAATTTAACAGAATTGACACTATATTTCAACATTGCTCCGTTATTATAGAGTAAATAATATATTTTAGAATGTCAGAAAAGACTTAGGCTATGCCTTTAAGCCTTTTTTGGAATGTTAAATAATCTAAGATATATTAAAAAATATAGTTTATATGTTTTAATAAAAGCATAATTTTGTAAAAAGGATTTATTAAGAGGGAAAGGGGGAAGCCAACTGTGTCAAAACAGCAAAATAGTCGAAATAATCATAATAATCACAACAATCGTAATGCTCACAATAGCAGTCATAATAATTATAGTAGTAGTCAAAAGAGACCGCAAAAAAGAACAGAAAGAGCTGCAAAG
>CAMXTM010000032.1 GCA_947246775.1 uncultured Clostridium sp.
AAATAGTTTTGGTGTAAAAAAGAGGAATCCTTTGAGATTTCTCTTTTTTTGTATTTTGTCGTATATTGTTTTGTATGTTTGATTGCTATTTTTTGCTATATTGGTTATAATATTTGTGTAGTTTTATACGAAAGTGAGGAATGTACATGAAAGCATTGATAACAGGTGCAACGTCTGGCATAGGCAGAGACATGGCGCTACTGCTCAGTCAAAAGGGCTATGACTTAATTATTGCCTCAAGAGATACTAAAAAGATGAAGCAAGTACAAAAAAAATTAAATACGAATGTGCAAATTGTAACAGTAGATTTGTCAAATATACAAGATTGTTATAAACTGTATGATACAGTAAAACAACAAGAGATTGATATTGTAATCAATAATGCAGGCTTTGGCGCTTTTGGGCAGTTTTGGGATATTCCCCTAGAAAAAGAACTAAATATGATTGATTTAAATATCAAGGCAGTACACATACTAACAAAATTATTTGTACAATATTTCAGACAAAAAGATAGTGGTTATATTATGAATGTGGCATCATCAGCGGCATTTTTAGCAGGTCCACTTATGACAACATACTATGCAACAAAAGCATATGTATTGCGTATGACAGAGGCAATTTATAAAGAATTGCAAAAGGACAATAGCAATATTAAAATATCTGTCCTTTGTCCTGGACCTGTAGATACAGCTTTTAATGAAAGAGCGAATGTTTCTTTTCAACTAAAGGGTATGAAAAGCAAAGCTGTAGCAAAATACGCTATTGATAAAATGTTTGAGGGAAAAATGCTGATTATACCTGGTATTACGATGAAAATAACACATATAGGAGAACGATTTTTACCAGAAAAATTGCTGTTGAGCTGTGCCTACCATTTTCAAAACAAGAAAGGATAAATTGATATGTCAAAAATATTAGTATTAGCGGAAAAGCCCTCTGTTGCAAAAGAGTTGGCAAGGGTATTAAAATGCGATAAAACACAAGGAGGATATATAGAGGGCAGTCGTTATATTGTAACATGGGCATTAGGGCATTTGGTGACACTTGCAGAGCCAGAAGTATATGGAGAACAATATAAACAATGGTCTATGGAAACCTTGCCTATGATTCCTACAAAAATGAAATTAAAAGTGATACCTGAGACAGCAAAACAATTTGGAGTAGTAAAAAAGCTACTGTTAAGTAAAGAAATTAGTTCTCTCATTATTGCAACAGATTCGGGTAGAGAGGGGGAACTGGTAGCACGATGGATATTAGAAAAAGTATCTTTTCAAAAACCAATACAAAGGCTTTGGATTTCCTCTCAAACAGACAAAGCAATCAAAGAGGGCTTTTCAAAATTAAAAGAGGGCAAACAATATCTATCATTATACCGTTCCGCACAAGCAAGAGCAGAAGCAGATTGGCTTGTTGGACTAAATGTCACAAGAGCATTGACTTGTAAATACAACGCACAACTTTCAGCAGGGAGAGTACAAACACCTACGCTTGCTATGATTGTAGCAAGAGAAAACGAAATCAAAAAATTTATTCCGAAAGATTACTATATTGTACGTGCCGATTTAGGTAAATTTTTTGTTACCTATCAAAATGAAAAAAGACAGACAAATTTATTTGATAAACAAATTGCACAAAATATTGCAGCAAAAATAAAAAATGGTGATTTTGTTGTAACAGAAGTCAAAAGCACAAAAAAGACGACACCACCACCTATGCTCTATGACTTAACAGAGTTACAAAGAGATGCAAATCGGTATTATGATATGTCGCCAAAGGAAACGCTCAATGCCATGCAAAATTTATATGAAAGACATAAGGCATTGACCTATCCTAGAACAGACTCACGCTATATTACAGAGGATATTGTGCCTACCCTTACAGAAAGACTAAAGGCAGTATCAAAGGGAGATTTTACGCAATTTGTATCAGAAATTATTAGAAACAACAAAACAATTGCAAAACAATGTGTCAACAATAACAAAGTGACAGACCATCATGCCATTATACCAACAGAACAAAGTGCAGATGTTATCTCTATGACTACAGCAGAAAAAAGAATTTACTTGCTTGTAGTGAAACGGTTTTTAACTTGTTTTTATGGCAATGCCGTATATGAAAATAGTAAAATAACACTGCAATGTGCTGGGGAAACCTTTACAGCACAAGGAAATGTTATGTTAGAAAAAGGCTGGAAAGTGGTAACAACCAATATGACAGACGATGACGAACAAGAAAAACAAAATTTACCACTACTGCAAAAGGGACAACACTTTCCTTGCCAAGCGGTACAATTAAAGCAGATGAAAACCACACCACCAGAACGATATACAGAAGCAACCTTACTTTCTGCTATGGAAAATCCTGCTAAATTTTTAAAAGATAGTAGCATGAAAGAATATATAGAGGGAGGACTTGGCACGCCTGCAACAAGGGCGGATATTATTGAAAAACTATTTTCTTCTTTTTATATTGAGAAAAAGGGAAATGCACTCTATCCAACCTCAAAGGGTATACAACTTGTCAGCTTAGTGCCTACGGATTTAAAAGAACCACTTTTGACAGCAAAATGGGAAAAACAATTAGAGGCAATCAGCAAAGGAAAACAGCAAAAAAATGCATTTATGGAAGAAATCAAACAATATACGCATGCACTTGTCAATGATGTCAAGGGCAGTACCGAGCAGTATCGACATGACAATTTAACTAGAACAAAATGTCCTGTGTGTGGCAAACCAATGCTTGCGGTCAATGGAAAAAAGGGAAAAATGTTAGTCTGTCAAGATAGAGAGTGTGGAGAAAGAATACACATCAGTAGAGCAACAAACGCAAGATGTCCTGTTTGCCATAAACGCATGGAATTATTTGGTGAGGGCGACAAAAAAACTTATGTATGTCTGTGCGGTTTTAAAGAAAAAGCGGATACCTTTCATAAAAGAATAGCAGAACAAAAAGGTGCTAGTAAAAGTACAGTACAAAATTATATGAGGAATCAAAAAAAGGCTGAAAAACAGCAGCAAAACGAATTGAGTGACTTTGGTAAAGCATTGCTGGAGGCACTAAAGGGGGAATAAGGTGTTTAAGTACAAAGGAAATAAAAAGTGTATCTTGTTTATAATGGAATTGATAGAAAGATATAGTAAAAATAAAGTTGGAAAATCCGCAGCAGCATTAACATATTACATGATATTTGCATTATTTCCCTTTTTGCTTTTTATTAGTACCTTGCTAGGTTTTTTAAATATTCCACTGGTTTCCCTGTCAGGGCATTTATCACAGTTTTTGCCAGAAGATATTATTATGCTTTTAAATGTGTGTATTGCACAAGTAACAGAAAATAGAAGTAGTACCGTATTGGCATTTTCTTTTTTGTTTTCGCTGTGGTTTCCACTTAGGGCAATCAATGCGATTATGGAGGCAATCAATGTTGCTTATTGTGGAAAGCCGATAAAATCGCCATTAAAGCACAAAATATTTACACTTGGCTATATGATATTGGTTATGATATTTATTATTGTAGCACTGTTTATTGTAGTGATAGGAGAAAACGTGTTGCAATGGGTGGGAAATTATTTTCCTGTTGCAATCCCTGTGCAACTGATTTCTATATGGAGCAAATTGCGTTTTTTGCCTTTAGCAATTATATTATTTTGCGTACTGTCATCATTGTACTATGCTTCCCCTAGTGAAAGACCAAAAAGAAAGTATGTATTTCCTGGTGCATTGGTGGCGCTATTGTCATGGCTTGTCTTTTCGATAGGATTTGCTTATTATGTAGATAATATGGCAAATTATTCTGTCATTTATGGCTCTATTGGTGCGATTATTGTATTGTTGATGTGGTTTTATTTTAGTGCCATTGCGATATTGATGGGAGCAGAGTGTAACCACGCATTATATCGTGTTTATGGAGACAAAGAGAGTTAATGTTGTTATACTAGAAAGGAAATGGATATGAAAATACTACTTACAGCGTTAAATGCAAAATATATTCATACGGCAATGGCACTTTACTGTTTAAAGGCATATGCGAAAGAGTTTGACGAACATATTTTTTTATCAGAATATACTATCAATCATCAAGAGGAGTTTATCTTGCAAGATATTTATAGACAACAACCAGATGTAGTTTGTTTTTCCTGTTATTTGTGGAATATTGGTCAAATTAGTGCTATAGCGGATAATTTAAAAAAGTTGTTGCCTAATGTTATCATGATACTAGGCGGGCCAGAAGTTTCTTATGCAGCAGAGCAAACACTCCTAGAGATACCAGCGGATATTGTGATAAGAGGAGAGGGAGAAGTAACTTTTTATGAAATTGTAAAAGGACTTGTCACAAAGACCCTAGCGCTAGAAAAGATAGATGGCATTACATACAAAAAAGGCAATGATATTGTATCAAATGGTAGTAGAGCGCCGATTGCTTTAGATGATGTGCCTTTTATATATGATGATATAGAGGCATTTCAGCACAGAATATTGTATTATGAAACACAAAGAGGTTGTCCTTATCGCTGTCAATATTGTCTGTCTTCGATTGAGCAAGGCGTTCGGTTTTTGTCGAAAGAGAGAGTAGAAAGTGATTTGCAATTTTTTTTAGATAACAAAGTGCCACAAGTAAAGTTTATAGATAGGACATTTAATGCGAATCAGGAACACGCTAATCACATTTGGAATTATTTAATAGAGCATGACAATGGTGTTACGAATTTTCATATGGAAATTACAGCAGATATATTGCAAGAAGAAAGCCTAGAACTACTCAAAAAAGCAAGAAAAGGACTTTTTCAATTTGAAATTGGGGTACAGTCTACTAATGAGAAAACTATAAAGGCAATACAAAGAAATACGAGCTTTGAAAAATTAAAAAAAGTAGTAAATAGAATAAAAAGTTATGGGAATATTCACCAGCATTTGGACTTGATAGCAGGTTTGCCCTATGAGAATTATGATTCTTTTAGAAATTCGTTTAATGATGTCTATGCTTTGAAACCTGAACAGTTTCAACTTGGTTTTTTAAAGTTGTTAAAAGGTTCTGGATTGAGAAAAGACGCACAAAAATATGGAATTGTCTATCGAAAAAATGCCGTATATGAAGTGCTTTATACAAAAGAATTATCTTTTGACGAAATCATAAAACTAAAACAGGTAGAAGATATGGTAGAAACTTATTATAATAGTGGTAAGGCACTCTATGCGATTGCCTATACCATAACACTTTTTGAAACACCTTTTGATTTTTACCAAGCACTGGGAAATTATTGGTTAGAAAAAAATTATCATGCTGTACAACATAATAAAATGGAACTCTATACGATATTTTATGAATTTGTGTCACAAAATGAATGTACTGCAAGGCAAAAAGAAGTCATACGAGATTGCTTAAAATTAGATATTTTTGTGAATGACAATGTAAAAACATTGCCTGCTTGGCTACCAGAATATTGTGACGAAAAACAAAAATGCTGGCAATATTTTAATGATACTGCACTCATACAACAAAAAGTGCCACATTTGTCTGAACAGACACCGAAACAGCTTTCGAAACGCTGCCATATTTGTTTTTTTGAATATGATATACTTTCTGAACAAAAGTTAAAAAAACAGACTGTCTTGTTGTTTGATTATCAAAAAAGAGATGCTGTCACAAAAAAATATGTGTTTTATCCATTTACATAATAAAAGAGGAGGAAGAAATTTTGACTATGACATTACAAATGCAACAAAAGGTAGATGGGGTATTGTCCCTTTTAGACGAACACTATGGTGTTGTAAAATGCCATTTAAACTATCAAAATGAATGGCAATTACTGATTGCAACCATATTGAGTGCGCAATGCACAGATGATAGGGTCAATATGGTTACAAAAGATTTATTTCAAAAATATACTTCCATAAAAGATTTTGCAGAGGCGAACGCACAGGAATTGGGGCAGGATATTCATTCTATTGGATTTCATAACAATAAAGCAAGAAATATTATTTCTTGCTGTCAAAGGCTTTTGCAAGAATATGGCGGTGTTGTGCCACAGGAAATGGAAGAATTGATTACGCTTTCAGGAGTGGGAAGAAAAACAGCAAATGTGGTAAGAGGAAATATTTTTGATATTCCAAGTGTTGTGGTAGATACCCATGTCAAAAGAGTTTCTAACCTTTTGGGGCTGACCATGAGTAAAGACCCTTTTAAAATAGAAATGGATTTGATGGAGATATTGCCAAAAGAGCATTGGATTCGATTTAATACACAAGTCATTACACATGGCAGAAAAATATGTGTTGCAAGAAGACCAAAGTGCCAAGAATGTTTTTTACATACATATTGCGACGCTGGACAATTAAAATATCCATCTACAAAGTATTATAAACCAAAAGACTGGTAAACATCATATTATTTTATTGTGTATTTGCTGAAAAGTAGTTTTTATTGAGGACTGTTTTTCAGCATTTTTTTATGGAAATTTCTGTTGCAAAACAAGATAAACCACTCTATAATTGATGAAATCAAAAAAAATCAAATAAAGGAGTGAAAAAATATGGTACAGCAAGATTCTACAAAAGCTGTTTTTAAAATGTCTATCCCTATTTTTATAGAATTGCTTTTACAGCTTTTAGTAGGTAATGTAGACCAGATTATGATAAGTCGTTATTCTCAAGGCTCTGTAGCGGCAATCGGGAATGGCAACCAAATTATGAATATTGTCATCATTGTATTAAATGTAGTCAGTGTAGCAAGTACAATCCTCATTTCGCAGTATTTAGGCGCACAAAATAGAAGAAAAATAGCAGAAACCTGTAATGTTTCGTTATTGCTGATTGCAATATTTAGTGTTTTTGCAGCATTTTTTATTGCTATTGGACATACAGCAATTTTTACATGGCTTAAAATACCACAAGACATATTGCAGGAAGCAGGTAATTATTTAACCATTGTAGGACTTTTTGTAATAGTGCAGGGTATTTATATTACTTTTGCCGCAATTCTAAGAAGTTTTGGCTTTATGAAACAAGTCATGTATGTTTCTATTGTGATGAATGTCATCAATATTGCAGGAAATGCACTACTGATAAATGGCTTGTTTGGGCTGCCACAGTTGGGTATTATCGGTGCGGCAATCTCTACAGACATCAGTAAACTAATAGGGCTTGTGATAATCTATCATTTGTTCCGTAAAAACATTGATATTAAATTATCTCCAAAAATATTAAAACCTTTTCCAAAACAGACCTTGCAAAGTTTGTTGCATATTGCAGTACCAACAGGTGGGGAAGAATTATCCTATAACTTGTCACAAGTTTGTATCTTGAAGTTTATCAATATTTTTGGTACAGCAGTCATTGCTACAAAAGTATATTGTAGTATGCTTGCTAATGTTGCTTATGTGTATTCCATTGCCTTATCAGAGGCTACACAAATTATGGTGAGCTATTTAACGGGCGCTGGAGATTTTGAAAAAGTACAAAAACGAGTATGGAAAACATTAGCTTATTCTATGGTGATTGCAGTAGGCATTACATTACTATTGTATCTCAATGCAGAAACGATATTCCATATCTTTACAACAGATGAACAAATTATCGCACTAGGTAAAAAAATATTATTTATAGAATTGTTTTTAGAAATGGGCAGAACCGTTAATATATTGATGACAAAATGCCTTACAGCCGTAGGTGATGTGATATTTCCAGTAGTAATTGGTATTATCTTTATGTGGCTTGTAGCAGTACTGGGCGGATATTATCTTGGTGTGCATCTGGGCATGGGATTGGTAGGTATATGGATTGCCATGGCAATTGATGAATGTGCTAGAGGTGCATTGTTTGTAGTACGCTTCCAGTCTGAAAAATGGAAATATAACATGGTAAAACTTTCACAGCAGGCAACAACCGCATAATAGAAAAAATAAAAAAAGGATACGTTAGAAATTAACTAATGTATCCTTTTTGTTTTGGAGCAAGTTTTTAATGTCCTTTTTTCTTTTCTTTCTTTTTGAGCTGCTTTATTTCAAACTGCTGTTGCTGAAGTTGTTTTTTAAGCTGTTTTGACTTTGATTTTGACTCTATTTTTGACTGCTCTCTTTGTTGCTGTAGTGCCTGCTGTGACTTTGTACCAATCCCCTTTTGTTGTGTTTGTTTTTTAATATTTCTTTGTAGTCGCTTATAGTTTTGTATGATTTTAGGCTTTTGTATTTCAAGCGACTTTGTAAAGCGGAAGGAGAGAAAATGTGTGTTTAGATATTCAAAAACCTCAGCATCACTCGGTTCTGCGCCAAATACAACGATTGCTACAGAAATCTGATTGTTTTCTACTCTTTCATAAATGCCTTTCCAAAAAGGCTGTTCAAAAAATACGGTAAATGTCACTGCAATTGCTTTTGTCATAGTTCTTCCTCCTTTTGTGTTCACAAATGATGGACGACCTGTGTGCAATCTGCACAGGCGAGGAAGGCTACTGACAATATTTCTATTGCATAGGGACTACCAACCCTATTGTGTTTTTACATTTGCTTTATTTCATTTATTTTATGTTATTTTTTCTTTTTTTGTAGTGTATAGTGCTGACGGCATGAAGTAGTAAAAACAAAACTTTTAGACATCTGCACTTTAATACATTTTTTCAATGTATTTTGCCTGAAGATTGGTTTACCATGCCCCATATAAATTGATGTGGCATCACTTTGGTATATATTATGATAACTATGTTCCATTTCTGACTGATTGTAATAAATACAAGGTTTTAAAAAGGGAGTCATATGCATGATAGCATCTCCAACAAAAAATTCTTTGTTTGGCGTCCAAACGCCAATAGAACCCTCTGTATGCCCTGCAAGGGCAAAGATTCTTCCTTTTACACCATATTCTTCTAAACGCTGCCCATGTGTCAAATAGATATCTGGCTGAAAATAAGACACAGGCTTTTGATGCTTTATTTTTTGGCTAAGCGCAAAACCAAAAGGCGTACAAGCGTACATTTTTTGTGCAGAGGGCTGTTGTATCAATATTTCATCTTTTTTGTGCATCGCAATGGGAATATGGAGCTTTTTTGAAATATATTTTGCGCAGCCTATGTGGTCAGCATGACCATGCGTCAGCAAGAGCAATGTAATATTTTTGTGTTTTACTGTTTCAAAAAGGGCATTGGCATATCGTTCTGGGCAAGTGTCTATTAATATGGCATATTTTGCACCAGTAAGCACATAGCAATTATTGACACCAAATTTAAACAGTTCTACCATAATACATCACTCCTTTTTGCCGTTTGTTTTCGTCATTATTTTGTAGTGCTGCCTAATCCGCCGTTACGCTGCGTTTCGACATCATCATCTATTGTAATGCCATATTCTATAAAGATACCCTGCATAAAGCCTGTTTGTGCTTGTACAGTTACCGTTTTTTGTTCGTTGCTATCATTTGTTATTTTTGCAAAAATATGCCCCTCATTATCGGAATAGTAGTAATCACTATCAATAATCCCTACTGTATTATTTAACTGCAAACGATATTTAAAACCTAATCCACTACGAGGATAACATTGTAAAACCCAACCTTCTTCTATTTTTGCACGAATACCAGTAGGCATTTTAATTGTCTGCTGTGGCGCAAGGATAAAAGAAATTGGTGCAAAAAAGTCATAACCAGCCGAATATTTTGTAGCACGGCGAGGTAGTTGGATTGCATCATAAATTTGCTTACACTCCTGCTCTGTTGCTTCTGAAAAATCACTTTGCCAATCCTTTAAAAACTGCGCATAACTTACCTTTTCAAATTTTGCAATTCTTTTCATAAAATCCTCCTCTTGAGGCTCTGCCTCAAACTCCGCTTGCTTTTCATCAAAAGTTTTTCCACTCTACCTCTCCATTGCTATGCTCAATTTCTTCCTCTGCTAATAGCAGTTCTCCTGTGGTAGCGTCAAAATCAATATGTGCAAAATTTCCGTTTGGCGAAATGCCAATCACTTCAAGAAATATTTTGTAGTCATCTGGCGAAGATACTAAGGAAGCATACGACATTTTAAAATTATAACCTGATACCCAGTGAGATTCCTTATTAGGGTCGCCTCCCACTAAACCATACTCTTTTGCCTTTTGTACGGCTTCCTCTGCTGTCATAGTTACATCATTCATATCAATTAGCCTATTATTGCCATTTTGGTCAAAGTGTTCAACATTTGACACTTCTCCATCAACTATCATAATACTGACATAATTATTTTGTTCATTCGCAAAATTGACATACCACCATTCTCTTTTTCCATCGTCTCCAGACATAATGTTTCTATCCGTATCATTATCATAACTGTATACATTTGTTAGCTGAAGGTCATCATAATATTTGCTTGCTTCGTCTTTTCCGATAGCAATGACATCTTCCATAGAAATTTCAATCTTATCCGCTTTATGATTGGGTGTCTCAACGCTTGTCATCTCAACACTTGATGTCTCATCACTTTCACTATCTGTTGTGGTTTTCTGTGAACAAGCCGTGAGTCCCATTGACATTACCAAAACAACTGCAACAACAGCTTTTATAATCTGTTTTACAAAACGCATTTTTCTTTTTTTCCTTTCCATTTTATTACTTCTATATTGGTCTTATCTCTTTTATCAAACTCCCTATAAAATCAAAAGAACTTGTTAACTATGTAAAACGACTTGACCTGTAGCAAGTGATTTTTGTACATCAATGACTCTTTGATTGCTGCTCCCTTTCCAATGCAGTTGGGGGTCAGCCAATTCTTCTATATACCGCCCATCTACTAAAACATCAATACTTTTCATTACTTCTAATTGTTTGACTTCTTCCCACAAATAGCCTGTATAACACCAGATTGTTTTTTGTGGAAATTGTTTTTTTATTTTTTGTGCAAGGGCAGTCATCGTGGTTCTATTGTCTGGAAAAAGCGGGTCGCCGCCACTCAAAGTTACACCGCTTGTATAGTCGTTTTCTAGTGCTTGAAAGATTTCCTGTTCTGCGCAGTCGTCAAAAGGCAAGCCCTCTTTTGCGTCCCATGTAATCGGATTGTGGCAGTTTTTACAGTGATGGTTACAGCCCGACACCCAAAGCACGACTCTTAGCCCATCACCATTTAGCATATCATCTTTTGTAATATTATGATAATTCATTACATACTTTTCCTTTCTGCAATTTCAGCCATTTTTGCATCATTTAGGCGAGTATCGCCTTTTACTCTGGAGTAAGACAAATAACCATTCATTCTATCAATTTTCGTTAAATTTCTGCTACCGCATTTTGGGCAAACGTCCATTTCTAGTTCTTGATGTCCGCAATCGTCACAGTAAGCAAGGGACAAATTGACTCCCTCATAAAATCCCATTTTCATCGCTCTACGCACAAGGGAACGGATAGCGTCAATATTATAGTCTATTGGATATTTTACATATTGTATTTTTCCGCCGTTTGACAGATTCCAAAAACGATGTTCTAAGTTTTGTTTTTGGATTGGTGTAATATTTTCGGTTACATGGCAATGAAACCCATTGCTGACATATTCTCTATCAGAAACATTTTCTATAATGCCATATTTTTTACGGAACTGTGTCACTTGCAAGCCGCAAAGGTTTTCTGCTGGTGTTGCGTAGATAGCATATAAATTGCCATCTTCTTTTTTGAACTGCTCTACTTGTTGATTGATATAGGTAAGCACTTCTAGGGCAAATTGTCCATCTTCTACCAGAGATTTGCCATTGTGCAGTTGTTGCAATTCGTTGAGTGCAGTAATCCCAAAAGATGCCGTTGCTGTCTTCATAATTGGTTTGATTTTGTCATGTATCCCCAAATGACCACCATAAAAACCACCCTCACAGTAGGCGAGCGGATTGGTTGAGGCTCTCATTTCTCCTAAGTAGGCGTAGGTTCTGATATGAAGTTGCCTAATTAAATTAAGGTAATAGTCTAACACTTCATAAAAGTCTGTGTTTTCTT
>CAMXTM010000033.1 GCA_947246775.1 uncultured Clostridium sp.
TTACATCTTTACTAAAATCTGTATTATATTTTGTAAATGTTCCCCTGATATAATAATCTGTTTGATTTCTACTTTCTGCTGCTTTTTGAAATTTTGGCACAATCACATCATAACTACCTTGTCCGCCTGCTCTTGGACGCATTTTATCATTGATTTCTTTTCTACCATCTAAACTTAATACCAAATTATGCATATTTTCATTGATAAATGCTTGCTTTTCATCATCTAGCAATATCCCATTTGTAGTAATCGTAAAACGGAATACTTTATCATGCACCTTTTCCAATTCTCTACCATATGCTACAATCTCCTTTACCACCTCAAAATTCATGAGTGGCTCTCCTCCAAAAAAATCTACTTCTAAATTTCTGCGGCTTCCAGAATTTTCTATTAAAAAGTCAAGCGCTTTTTTGCCTACTTCTGCACTCATCAATTCTCTTTTGCCATGATATTCTCCTTCTTCTGCAAAACAGTATTTACATTTTAAGTTGCAGTCATGCGCTATATGCAAGCAAAGTGCTTTTACAACTGGCTCGCGTTTATCCATCATAGGCAACACATTTTCATAGTCATCTTCTGTATAAAGCATTTGCTCTTTTTCTAGTATTTCCAATTCTTCTATTGCCTCTTCTATTTGTTCCATGTCATATTGTGGAAATTTTAATTGTAATGCATTTCTTGGTATTTCTTTCCATGTATCAGCTAGGTCATATACCACATCATCTACAATATGAATTGCTCCACTGTTGACGTCCATTACAATATTGACACCATTTTGACGAAATTTATGTATCATAATTCGCTTTTCCTCCTAAAAACTTTCCCTCTATCAACAATATTTTAAAACATCTTCACTATCATAACACATTTATAACATAAAAAGAAAGGCTATTTTCTTAGATTGAAAACAGCCTCAAATTGTTTAAAAACATTGGGCGCTGCCCAAAAAACAAAGCTCAAAATGCCAAAAGCATTGAGGGCATTGCCCTCAATACTTTTACATCATTACAAATTATTTTTGTTCGCAGCACTGATTTGCTACAGTACAAGATGTTTTGCAAGCGGATTGACAAGATGTTTGACATTCTCCGCAGCCACCTGTTGCTACTGTTTTTTTCAACATTTTTGTATTTAATGTTTTTATATGTTTCATGCTGTAATTTCCCTCCTCGAATATTAAAAATTTGTAAATTCTGTTCCATTATAGCATGAAATATTATTTTTGGAAATACTTTTTTAACCATTTATAGCAAGAAGTCTACTACTCCTAAAATAACAGGAACATATCATCAAGAAAAGAAGCACTTTAAAAACTCTTAAGATTTTACATTTACCCCTAATATGCCACCTACTCCTCCTCCTGCCGCAGCAAGTAACATCATCAGCCCCTTTGAACCCATTATACCAAACCCACTTCCTGCAATACCATCTAACAAAAACAAAATCGCTCCATACACAATGCCCGATAAGATACCCCACAATATTCCTCTTGCTTTTGCACATCTCGCCCAGTCAAATCCTGCTATCCCTGCTGATATTACAGTACAACAAAGTGCTACAAGTGGTATCTTTTCTTCTGTTACATCTGTATATGTTAAAAGAATACCATATGTAATAAATATAATACAAGTCACCGCATAAGCCATAATCATTCCTTTTAGCATACACAACATCATACTATTGTTTTCTTTCTTTGCTTTAATACTTTTTTTGCTGTTTTGTTTTTTCTCCTTTTTTTCCACAGCTTTTCCTCCCGTTTTTATACTATATTATGTTTGTTCGTTGTATTTTATGCCAAGTATTGCCTTCTCTACATAAAACAAACAATTAAACCAAAATCACAATATTTTACTTATATTTATGTCGATTTATGTTATAATACTTTATAAAATGAAATGTTAATAGAAAGGATTGATAATTGTGCATGGCGATGCCAAATATCTAATACGTTTTTTAGGAGGTACAGACAAACGTTTTGTCATACCTGTTTACCAAAGAAATTATGCATGGAAAATACCACAATGCCAAAGGCTTTATGAGGATTTAGTAAAAGTAATTAAGATGAACAGAGAAAATCACTTTTTAGGTAGTATTGTTTCCTTTTATAATCCTGATAGTTTTTCTCAAGAATATCTAATTATTGATGGACAGCAAAGGTTAACAACCATCTCTCTTATCCTATTAGCTTTATACCATTTACTAAGAGCAGGCATTGTATCATCAAAAGACGGTAAACTAGCACGAAAAATTTACGAAGAATATTTAATTGACAAATACCAACCTGATAACACAAAAATTAAATTAAAACACATACAAGGAGATAAACAAGTATTTCAATTATTATTTGACGAAAAAAACATAGAAAGTATAGAAAGTTGTGACATAAAAACAAATTATGCCTTTTTTAGAGACAAAATAAAATGGGGTGAGCTTTCCGCTGATGAGCTATTTGAAAGTATTCGTCGCATTATGATTATTGATATTACTCTAAATCATGAGGACAATCCTCAACTTATTTTTGAAAGCCTAAATTCTACAGGTTTGGAACTAGAGGAGGGAGACAAAATACGAAATTATGTTTTTA
This sequence comes from uncultured Clostridium sp., assembly GCA_947246775.1. GTDB lineage: Bacteria > Bacillota > Clostridia > Lachnospirales > Anaerotignaceae > Coprocola. Next base: position 2,585 of record CAMXTM010000033.1, read on the forward strand.
TGGGTATTCCTCCCAAAAAACAGACCTCTCTTTATAAAAAATACTGGAGTAATATAGAAGAACACGTAAAAAATAATTTAAGCGACTTTTTACGTCACTATCTCAGCGTAAAGCAACAAAAAATACCTGCTATTAAAAAAGTCTATGCCTCCTTTAAAGACTATGTAGAACAAAAAACAAATGGGGTAACAAAACAGCTACAATAAAAACTTATATAAAATTATAAAAATTTATTAAAGCGAATACCCTCTGTATCGTGTGAACGGTGCAGACTCCACGTTAAATGCTTTTAATCCCTAAAGCCATACAACCGAAACAGTAATTCGAAAGGATAAGCTGAATGGTGCGAAAGCAGAAAAAATAGTATGGATAGCATAAGGTGAAATAAAAACTAATCAGTGTCAGTGAAAGGCAAAGCGTAACACGCTGAAAACGTTAGTCCTAAGTGCTGTAATAATGGGTCTTTAGCAGGGAAAGTCCTAAGTCTGAAAAGATATGGAAGACCTTCAACGACTATCTCCTTGAGGGAGAGTAAAACCACAAGCCTAGGGTGGAAGAAAAATGTGGCTCTGAATTTAAAATGATTCAGATGAAGATATAGTCTACGCTCATATGAAAGTATGAGAGGTCTGTCAGCAATGATAAGACTGCACTGATGTTGCGAATCAGTGTGAATAAGATAAATATATATAAATTTGTAAACTCTATAAAAATATATTTTAAAAAATTCCATACATATGCTATTACTATAATATAACAAATTACAAAAGAAGTGGAAAATACTATAACATAAATATAATAGATTTTTACAGATTTGTACATATCTATCGCAGCGGATATAGAAGAAATATTACAAGATATGGAAGAATATGCACAGTGTTATGAAAGGCTAACTCATGCCAATACTGTTTTTAAAAATGTTAATACTGTTTTAAAAAGATGGAAAAAATTAGATTTTAGTGTAACAATTCCCTTTTTTTTAGAAGTGTTTCATATTTGGAGAGAAAAAATTTTAACAGAATTAGAAGTAGTAGAATTACTACAATACATAGAAAATTACTTATTTCGTAGAATGATATGTGATTTTCCAACTAATGCTCTAAATAAAGTATTTATTATCTTAGACAAAGAAATTACTGCCTTAGACGGCACTCAAGAACAATATGTCGAAAAATTAAAATATATTTTAGAAAACAAAAAGGAAAGAACTCAATTTCCCTCTGATGAAATGTTTTTAGATTGTCTCTCAAATAGAAATATTTATGCTATGTCTAGCAAAGTAAAACAATATATTTTAGAAAGACTGGAAAACGGAAACAATCTGGAAAGTAAAAATATTTATGAAATGCTGGAAAGAGGAACTTGTTCTATAGAACACATTATGCCTCAACAATTAACACCTGTGTGGAAAAGTACACTGGGACAAGATTGGGAAACTATCCATGAAGTATGGCTACATAGATTAGCAAACTTGACATTAACCGCATATAATTCCTCCTATAGTAACAAAACTTTTGAAGAAAAAAGAGATATGGAGGAAATTGGACTAAAAGAAAGTGGTTTTCGCATCAACCAGCTCATTGCTCAAAAACAAAAATGGACACTAGAAGAATTACAAGAAAGAAATGAAGAACTCAAAAAAACAGCATTACGTTTATGGAGTTTTACAAAATCCAACTATAATCCTATACAAGATGCTCTTATTTCTTATACTTTAGAAGATGATTTTTGTTTTTCAGAAAAAGCAATTTTAAAATTTCAATTTCGGGGAGTAGAGCAAGCTGTAAAAAATTGGACGGATTTTTTTGAAAAAATTTTAGTAATTCTTCATGAAATAGACAAAACAATATTAAATCAACTTGCTGAAGATGATAAGAAAAAAGACCTTTCTGTATATGTGTGCAGAAGTCAGGGAAATTTGCAAAAACAGGGCTATCGTGCTATTAGTAAAAATATTTATGTTTTTGTTAACTTCAGTACACAGCATAAAATCAATATATTAAAGCGTCTTTTTCAGCTATACCATATTGAAATAACAGAACTGATACTTTATTTAAAAGATAAAAGCAAGTGATACTATCTTATCAAAATAAACCTCTAAACAGTAGCGGCTGTTTAGAGGTTTATTAAAATTTCTATTTATTAACTTCTTCTTTTATTACTATTTTTGGATTTGTTCTAATGCTGTTTCTTCTTTTTCTTCTCTATCCACTTTATTGTCATCACTATCTTTTTGCAATTCTTCTAATTTTTTACCTATATCTCTCATCAACTTTTCTGACTGGTTTTGCAATTCTGTTAGTTTTTCTTCTTTATTTTCGATAAGTTCTTTGCCTACATTGCGGCTTTTATCTAATTGAATTTCAGATTCTAATACTCTTGCCTCGCCCTCAACACTCTTTTTTACAGAATATATAGTATCTACTTGTTCTGCATTGACAGACAGTTTTGTCAAATCAGCCATTTTTTGTTTTTCTGCCTCTTGTTTCGTTTTTGGCGTATTTTTATCATATTCTTTTGGTTTGGTTGTTTCTTCCATTTCTTCTGTCTTGACCCTAGCAATTTGTGCATCTATATTTTTAATCTGCATATCATAAGTTTCTACCAGTGCATTGATTTCTTGCGCACTTTTTCCCTCTTCTAACGCTTTTGCTCTAATTTCGCTTTTTCTTTGCATCAGTGCTTGTTTTTGTTTTTGAAGTCCCTCTATAATATTAGAAGTCTTCCCTTTTGCACTAATAGATACTTTATCTTGTTTTGGTTGTTGTGCTGCACCTTTTTGTGCTTTCGTATTCTGATTTGCTATATGTGCATTTTGAAATAGTTGATTTGTTTGTACTGCTGATAAATTCACTCTCATATCACCATTGCCCCTTTCTTTAAATCGATATTACTTGTCATATTATTTACTATCGGATTTTTTACATAAAACTTAATAAATATATTGCAAAAACTTCTTTAATACAACATATTTATTTTATAAAAAAACTACGGTTGTCTATTGCTCTCATTGTTGCAAGTATGCCATCTAAATGGTCATACTCATGTTGCAACAATTCTGCCAAATCTCCCTCCAGCTCCATTTTTTTCTGCTCCCATTCTAGTGTCATATAGGTAATGACACACCTTTTATATCTCATCACTTTGACAAGCAAATTTGGAAAAGACATACAATCATCTAAGACTTTCATTTTTTCATCATCTGGAAAAGTCAAAACAGGATTGATAAATACAGTTGGTTTATCAATATACATATATATTACTCTTTTTTTTACACCAATTTGTGGCGCAGCAATCGCTCGCCCTGCATGATGTTTTTGTTTATAGTCCATTAAGGTATCATGCAAATCTTGTATTAGTTCTGTTAAATTTTCTTCTTGTTGTACTTCTACACTTGTTTGATATAGTTCTTCATTTCCTAACAGCAATATTTCTTTTACCATTTTTTTCAACTCCTTTTTTATTTATAGCAAAATGGAATATATTGATTATATCATTTTTCTTTTTATTACACAAAAGAAGTATTTTTATAACACATTTTTACTAATTATTTATCTTTTTTTAGTAAAAATTTATGCAATTATACTAAATTTATTGAAATATCACTCTCTTAATGTTAAACTATATAAAATAAAATAATGAAGGGGGAAAACGTATGAAAAAAGTAAAAATTACAGTATTAAGAAGAACATTAAACGAAGATTTAGTAAAAGAGTATGCTGTAGATGATTTTACAGTCTGTCCACTATTGGAAGATGGACAAGAATTTATTACAGAATACGAAAAACCAGAGGGACTTTGTGACGAGGCATGGAAAGGACTTTTCCAATATGTTTTTGCTCTAGCACATGGTGCAGAAGATGAGCTGATTTATGGTGGTGTATGGGTAAGAAAACCAGGTGTAGCAATTTGTACTTGCAATGATGGCTTAAGACCTGTGGTATTTAAATTAGAAACGATAGTAGACTAATCCCTACTTTAGTAAACAAAAAAGACAACAAATTTGTTAAAAAATCTGCTGTCTTTTTGTTTTTTGTTTATTTACCCTGTCCGTAGTAAGCATTTGGACCATGTTTTCTCATGTAATGCTTTTTTTGTAAATATTTTGGTGCTGGTCTAACTTCATTGTTAATCCATTCACACTGTGCTGCCATTTTTGCTACTTCTTCCAGCACAACTGCATTATGTACTGCTTCAAGAGCATCTTTTCCCCATGTAAAAGGTCCATGATTTTTACAAAGTACACAAGGGACTGCTTTTGGGTCAAGATTTCTTTTTTCAAACAAATCTGCTATCAATACACCTGTATTATATTCATAATCTTCCTCAATTTCCCCTTCTGTTAAGTTTCTTGCACAAGGAACTTCTCCATAAATATAGTCTGCATGAGTTGTGCCATAGCATGGTATACTTTTTCCAGACTGCGCCCAAGAAGTTGCCCATGTACTATGGGTATGTACAATACCACCAATATTAGGGAATCGATTATACAACACCAAATGTGTTTTGGTATCAGAAGATGGGTTCAATTTTCCCTCTACTTTATTTCCTTTTAAATCTACTACAACCATGTCATCAGCCGTCATTTTATCATAGTCTACACCAGATGGTTTAATGACAAAAAGCCCTTTTTCTCTATCAACTGCGGAAACATTTCCCCATGTAAATGTCACAAGTCCATACTTTGGCAAAAGCATATTCGCTTCATAGACCTCTTTTTTTAATTCTTCTAACATGAAATATGCCCCCTTTATGGTTTCATCGCTTCTACTGCTGCTTTTTCTATTATTAAGCCTTTTTGATACAATGCTATAAATTTATCAAATCCCTCTATATCTTTTTGCTCAGGTGCTATAGTACTTGCTTCTCCTCCGCAGAATACTTTTTCATTGAGGTATTGCTCTAATGTTTCATTTTGTTGTTTTTGTTTCATATAGTCCGCTAACAGTGCAATGCCCCATGCGCCACCCTCGCCTGCTGTCTCCATAACAGAAACAGGTACAGATGCCGCTGCTGCCATGACTTTTTGTCCTACTCCTTTTGTTTTAAACAGTCCGCCATGTCCCATAAGATTATCTAATGTAACACCCTCTTGTTTAAACAAAATATCCAAGCCAATTTTTAAGGTAGCAAGAGAACTATACAAATGTGTTCTCATAAAGTTTGACAAACTTAATTTACTATCAGGCATTCTTACAAAAAGTGGTCTGCCCTCTTCAAAATCTGTAATCGGTTCGCCAGAAAGATAACAGTAGGAAAGCAATCCGCCACAATCAGCGTCTCCCTCTAATGCTTTATTATACAATGTAGCAAAAATATCATTTTTATCTGCTTTTAAGCCCATTGCTTCGCCATATTCTTGGAACAAATTAACCCAAGCATTTAGGTCAGAAGTACAATTATTGCAATGTACCATGCCTACTAAATTGCCTGTTGGTGTTGTTACTAGGTCAATTTCTGGATATACTTTTGATAACTCTTTTTCCAAAACTACCATAGCAAAGACAGAAGTTCCTGCGGAAACATTTCCTGTTCTGACTGCTACACTATTTGTTGCTGTCATACCTGTGCCAGCGTCTCCCTCTGGAGGACAAAGTGGAATACCTGCTTGCAAATTACCTGTCACATCTAACAGTTTTGCGCCCTCCTCTGTCAATGTGCCTGCCTCTTCTCCTGCTGACAAAACTTCTGGCAAGATTTGTTTTAATTTCCATTTATAGTTTTTGTCTGCAACCAAATCATCAAATTTTGTTACCATGCTTTCATAATAAGTACCCGTTTCGGTATCAATAGGGAACATACCAGAAGCATCACCAACACCCAGCACTTTTTTACCTGTCAATTTAAAATGGATAAAACCTGCTAATGTGGTTAAAAAGCAAATTTCTGAAACGTGTGTTTCACCATTTAAGATTGCTTGATACAAATGCGCTATGCTCCATCTTTGAGGAATGTTATAGTGAAATAGTGCTGTCAACTTTTCTGCTGCTTGTTGTGTCATGGTATTTCTCCATGTCCGAAAAGGAACAAGCAAGTCATTTTTTTCGTCAAAAGCCATATAACCATGCATCATAGCACTAATGCCTATACTGCCTACTGTAGTAAGCACAACATCATATTCTTTTTTTACATTTTCTGCCAAGTCACGATAACATTCTTTTAATCCTGTCATAATATCGTCCATGCTATATGTCCAGATATTATTTTCTAGGCGATTTTCCCATTCATAACTACCCTGTGCAATAGGAGCTTTTGTTTCATCTATCAATACTGCTTTAATTCTAGTAGAGCCAAATTCAATACCAAGTGCTGTATTCCCTTTTAATATACTTTCTCTTGTCATACAACTTTTCCCCTTTCTCAGCGGAATTTATAATACATATCATTCCATCTCAATTCATTTCTAAATTGACGAATATTTGTATCTTTATCAATATAAACAGCCTCAATACCCATGCAAGCTGCCCAATCTCCCATTTGTTCCGCTGTCAAGTCATAAGAAAATGCAGTATGATGCGCTCCACCAGCATAAATCCATGCTGCTGCACCAATTTCTAAGTTTGGTTCTGGTGTCCAGAATGCAGTTGCAACTGGCAATTTTGGCATTTCTTTTTCTGCTTTCTTTACTTCTACATCATTGATAATCAAACGGAATCTATCACCTAAGTCAATCAAGGAAGTTGCTATACCATGACCTTCTTTTGCTGTAAATACCAATCTTGCTGGGTCTTCTCGATTTCCCATACTAAGTGGACACTCTTTGATAGAAATTTTTCCATCTGCAATACTAGGACAAATTTCTAGCATATGTGCTTGCAAAATTCCCTCTTTGCCTTTTACTAAATTATAAGTATAGTCTTCAAAGAATGTTGTACCTTTTGCATCTTTTGTACCCTCTGCCATAATTTTCATAAGACGCACCATTGCTGCTGTTTTCCAGTCGCCCTCAGCACCAAAACCATAGCCTTTTTCCATCAAGCGTTGTATTGCTAAACCAGGAAGTTGTTTTAATCCGCCCAAGTCGCCAAAATGTGTTACAATTGCATGATAATCTTTTGCTTTTAAAAATCTTTCAAAACCAATTTCAATTTGTGCCTGTACTGCTGCGTGTTCTCTAAATTCTTTTTCATCTCTGTCCTCTAGCAGAATTTCATATTTATCATAGTATTCTTCTACTAAAGTATCGGTATCGCCTTTTGATACATCATTCACTGCTTCTACAATTTCATTTACTGGGTATGCATCTACTTCCCAGCCAAATTTAATTTGTGCTTCTACCTTATCGCCCTCTGTAACAGCAACATTTCTCATATTGTCTGCTATTCTCATGACTCTAACATGGGAAGATTCCATTACACCAATTGCAGTTCTCTGCCAGCTTGCTAACTGTTTTTGTACTGCTTCATCGTCCCAATGTCCCACAATCACTTTTCTTTCAATGCCCATACGGCTTACAATATGTCCATATTCTCTACCGCCATGTGCTGACTGATTCTCATTCATAAAGTCCATATCAATCGCATCATAAGGAATTTCTTTATTAAATTGGGTATGTAAGTGGCAAAGTGGTTTTCTATACTCTTGTAAGCCCAATATCCAGCTTTTTGCTGGGGAAAAGGTATGCATCCATGTAATGACACCTGCACAGTTTTCATCTGCATTTGCTTCATTAAAAGTTTTTCTAATCAGTTCATTTGTTATCAAGGTTGGTTTCCAAACAACTTCAAAAGGCAAATTACCACTTTTATTTAATTCTTCTACAATAATTTTAGAATGTTGTGCTACATGCTCTAAACATTCATCACCATACAAATCTTGAGAACCTGTACAAAACCAAAATTGATATTTTTTCATATATTTTCCTCCTATTCAAAACATTATTGTGTTGCTTCCAGTACCTCAGCTAGTACAGGAAGCAACACAGTTAATATATTTTATTTTTTCTTCTTTACCATAGCAAGCACAGACTGTAATACAATAAAGAAACATAACAATGCTGCTATTGTAATACGTGTCCACCATGAGGACAATGTGCCTTGGAATGTAATAAATGCCTCTATGGTTGCTTTTATCAATACACCAAACAGTGTACCAATGACATTACCAACACCACCTGTCAATAGCGTACCACCGATAACAGACGATGCGATAGCGTCCATTTCAAAACCTTTTGCTTGTTCTACGAAACCGCCCAATGTATTTAAGCAGAACAAAATACTACCTACTCCACATAAAAAGCCATCTAATACATATGCTTTTAATTTTACTTTTCTAACATTTAAACCTAACATCAATGCAGATTGTTCATTTCCACCTACAGCATAGATACTACGTCCAAACTTTGTATATTTGAGCATAACAAATGCTGCTATCAAAAGTAATATTGCTATTACTACAGTTGGATAAATATAAGGCTGTATCAAAACACCTTTTTTATTGTAATATCCACCAAATGGTAAGTAAATTCTTGCTTTTGCCCATGCCATAAAGGTCGCATTTGTTATACTAATCATATCTTTTGATATAATTGCTGTCATACCTCTTGCAAAGAACATACCCGCAAGCGTTACAATGAATGGCTGTATATCCATATAGGCAACTAAAAATCCTTGTACCAATCCAAACACAATACCTGTTACCAATACAATCAATACTGCTGGTACTGCACCAACATTGCCCTTTTCCATCATATAGGCAAGCATCATACAGCCCATTGCTACAAAAGAACCTACACTAATATCAATACCGCCTGTAATCATAACGACTGTCATACCAATACCTATGACTATCAAGCCTGCATTAGAAATAAACAGATTTAAAAAGTTTTGTGTTTTTGCAAAGCCTTGCGCATTAAACAAGATACAGCCTATGCCATACATTACAAAAAACAAGATAATTGTAATCATTAAAAGGAAGCTCGTTTGATTTAGTTGTTTTTTATTTTTCATATTAAGCCGCCTCCTTTTGTGTTGTGTTCATACTTTTCTTTTTTGCTAAATTTTTTCTCCATCTTGCAAATCCTGGTGACTGCAATGCTACGATAATAACAACAACGATTGCTTTATATACTGGCACTTGGTCAGAAGAAACGTGCATTGCATAAAGTGTTGTAGTCAATGCCTGTATCGTATAAGCGCCTATAACAGAACCTGCTATAGAAAATTTACCGCCTGCTAAGGAGTTACCACCGATTGCTACTGCTAAGATAG
>CAMXTM010000034.1 GCA_947246775.1 uncultured Clostridium sp.
TTTGTGCTGGAAAATAAGGCAAATGCAATTTATTATTTACAGCAAGGTTCATAAAAAAATGTTAAATGACTTAGTGTAGTGCTAGGTCATTTTTATTATAATAGGAGTGTAGGCTTTATGAAAACAGAAACTTATTTAAAGCAAATACAAAAAATAGATATCGTAATCAAACAAAAAAAGCTAGAACTTGTAAAAATACAATCTATTTTAAATAGTGGTATAATATCAATCAATTATACAAGTGAAAAGGTGAAAACAAGTACATCAACAGAAGCTTCTTTTGAGAAACTAGTAGACAAAAAAAATGACTTAGAGAATGAAATTAATGTGGAAATCAATAAATTTATTGATAAACAACATACAATTATCAATCAGATTCAAACACTTGAAAACCCTATTTATGTAGAAGTTCTTTATAAAAAATATGTTGAGTACAAGCCCGCAGCAAGAATTGCTCGCGAAATTCATTACAGTTCACACCACACAATGAAGTTAGTGCAATATGCTTTATTGGAATTTGAAAAAAAGTTTTTAAGCGAAAGTTAACATTTGTTGACTTTCAAACTATGTAATATTGAGAAAACCTGAAATAAAAAGATAAAATTGTTGATAAAAGTTGACATTGAAAAAGCTAGTTATTGAAAAAAATTGAAATAGAATTGCTTTATAGACATGATTTTTTTGTTCTTTATTTGTTCCTTGCTTTTATTTTTAGAAACTATTTTTTACTATTTACTACTAAGCTAAATTTAATGTGATTGCTGTAAATTCAAGGCTTTTGACGTGCTACTTTATTATAGTATATTGTGTCAAAAGCGATGTTGCGCTTTTATTTGAAATAAGAGAAATGTTTGCAATAAAAAACTACCCATCATAGCTTTCACCGAGCTAGGGTAGTTTTCCTATCACAGTAGAGTGAGAGTAGACCACTTTGTGGTGACTGCTCCCTTTATGGGTAAATTATAACACAATAAGATGTGTTTTGTAAAGCGCTTATTCCATAATAGGTGCTTTTTCTTTTATTTAAAATAAGAGAAATCATTGCAATAAAAAACTACCCATCATAGCTCACCACAGCTAGAGTAGTTTTTTATCCAAAGCCTCGAGGGCGACCATTTTCATGGTGGCTGTTCCCTTTCATAAATAAAGTATAGCATAATTCTATTGATTTTGTAAAGCACTTCTTAACAACAAATGCAGAGCAAAAACTCAAGCGTTTAAAGTAACACATTTTGTAGCTATTTTTTGTATAAAGGCAGCATCATGTTCCACAAAAAGCATCGTAGGCTGATACTCCAACAGCAGTGTTTCAATTTGTATACGAGAAAGCACATCTACAAAATTTAGCGGCTCGTCCCACACATACAAATGTGCGCTCTGACAAAGGCTCTTTGATAACAGCACTTTTTTCTTTTGTCCTCCGCTAAAGTCTTCTATCTTTTTATCAAACTGTTCCCTAGAAAATCCTAGTTTTCTCAATATTCCCAAAAACAAGCTATATCTTATCTTTTCTTTTTCTGCATATTCCTGCAATGTACCACTTAAATGACTGGTATCTTGGCTAACATAAGAAATTTTTAAGCCTGCTCCTTTTTGTATTTGTCCCTCAAAGGTAATTTGTTCACCCAATATCCACTTTAACAGGCTTGTTTTTCCTGTGCCATTTCCACCCTGTAGGGCAATTCTATCTCCTCTTTGTACACAAAAGGAAACTGGTTGAAACACTTTTTTCTCCCCATAGTACAAAGATACTTCTTTACATTCCAGTAAAGTCATTTTATGATATTGCAAGAGAGATAATTTCAGGTTTTCCTCTTTTTCTATATTTTTCAGCAATTTTGACTTTTGCTCAATCGCCTCTTCTTTTCTATTTGTAATAGACATAGAACGTTTCATCATTTTAGCTGCCTTATGTCCAATATATCCCTTATCAGGCTTTAACCCAGAACTATCTTTCCCCGCTTTTTTGGTTTTTTCTACTTTATTAGACCAGTCTGCTGTTTTTCTAGCTGCCGCAGTAAGAGATTGTATTTCTCTTTTTAGTTTTTCATTTTCTGCTATCTCAAAAGCATCTTGTCTTTGTTTGTTTTGCTGCCAAGTGCTAAAATTTCCTTTTTGTAGCTCTATATTTTGCCGATTGATAGAAAGAATATGGTCTATTGTATCATCTAAAAACTGTCTATCATGAGAGACAAGCAAAAATCCTTTTTTTCTTTTTAAATAGTTGCTTACTGTTTTTCTACCTAGTGCATCTAGGTGATTTGTAGGCTCATCAATCAACAAAAAGTGGTTCTTTCGTAAAAAAAGTGTTGCCAAAAGTACTTTTGTCTGCTCTCCATTGCTTAAATGATAATAAGGACGCCATAAAACTTCTTCTTCTACTTCCAATAGTGACAATTCTTTTTTTATTTGCCAATATTCGCACTCTGGCGCAATTTGTTCTACAACATCTATTGTATTATTTTGTTTTTGCTCTACTTCAAAAGGAAAATAGTCAAATTGTACGGTTGATACAATACTTCCTCTATATTCATACTGCCCCATCAGCAATTTTAAAAAAGTTGTCTTTCCTCTGCCATTTCTGCCTGTAAAGCCTAATTTCCAGTCGGTGTCTAATCGTAAAGAAACATCATCAAATATAAGGTCATAACTACCATCATATCCAAATGTTAAATGTGATATTTGTATAAACGACATATATATTCCTCCTTGTGTGAAAAACTCCACAGCAAAAAAAGCACAAAAAAATGTCTCTTGAGAAAATGCTCAAGAGACAACAATACAAACCATGAATATTGTTTGTTATATAAAAAACCTTTTACGAGGGTCTTATATGCAAAATTTCTTTTTTACCAAAAGAAATAGGGGAGTTAGCGGACAAAACCCTCAAGGTTTTTTACTTTTGGAGTAATAGTGTCATTTTCTTGCTGGGGATAATAAAGTAAGGTGCAGTCAAACTCCTCACTTTTTACTATACAGTTATTATTTGCAAGAAAATGTTACTATCACACTATCACTCCTTATTTTATAAAAATTCTTTATTACGCATTATTATAATATCAAAACAATATTTTTTTGTCAATATAAATTTTATTAATTTTTATATAACATATCTCAATTTTTTTTATTTTACTATAATTATATTGAAATATAAACAATACTTAGTGTAAAATTAGTATAAATCAGATAAAGGAGGATATTACAATGAAAAAATATGAATATAAAGTAATTCCTATTTCCACAACTGTGGTTATCACTACAAAACAATATAAAAAGATTGCGCAGGAATTTGAAAAAGAATTAAATCAACTTGGTGCTGAGGGTTGGGAGCTTATCCAGTACAAAGAGGGCTTTTTTTTCTTTAAAAAAGAAATTTTATAAACAGCTTATTGCTAACAAAATATGTTATGTATGGTATAATAAAAGAATTCAAACAAATACAAAGGAGGAAAAACTATGCAGCACAAAGTAAAAGTTACCGTAATAGATAAAAAAGTATACCCAGAACTACAGTTACAATATTGTGCAGACCCTACTGTGGGAGCATGCCCTTGTTACAACATAGGTGATGAATTTTTATTTGAACGATACGGAAAAGCTGACAACTTTTGGCACATGGGACTTCATACGCTAACACAAAGCAACAATGCCGCAGAAAATGTCGCAGCAAAATTAAGCAAGAACTACAAAAATTATATTTCGTAATTGATGTTACATTCCAAAACGATGAGCAAGGACAAGAATATTTAGAAATCTTTTTACAAAAAGACATAGATAATGTTGTAATAGGAAATACTATAGAAAATTGTGGGCAATATCAAGTAACACGCATTGATTAATGTACATAGGAGGGTAGCAAGATGAGTTTAGTCATTAACATTTATTACACAGGCAAAAATGGCAATGCTAAAAAATTTGCAGAAGAAATGGTTACAAGCGGCACAGTAGATTTGATTCGGGCAGAAGAAGGAAATGAAAAATATGAATATTTTTTCCCTATGGACGATGAGGAAACTATACTATTGATAGACAGTTGGAAAGACCAACACGCACTAGATATGCACCACAAGTCAGAAATGATGAACAAAATTGCTGCATTACGTCAAAAATATCATTTAAAAATGAAAGTAGAACGCTTTTCTGATTAAAATAATGCGATTTTTTCCTTATTTAAAACAAAAAAAACATTTTTTAGTAAGCAAAATGAGAGCAAGCCACTTTTTGGTGGCTGCTCCCTTTTATTAACAAAGTTTTATAACCTATTTTCCTATTTTTTTATATCTCATTCATTTTATTTGCAAAAGCCTGTATCTTATATTCTTCTATTGTACAAAAGTTTGTTTTTCCATCTAACTGTATCAATTCACCTTTTCTATACGCTTGGTTTTTGGTTGCTACTTTAAGCAATTTCCTTTCCATAGCAGTCATTTTTTCATACTGGAAATATCCCCCTATTGAGGCAATACAAGCTGCATGATTAACCAATTCCCTTGAAAAACTATTTAATGCATAGCCCTTTATTTGATTATAAATTTCTGTCATACAGCAAAAACAAATGCCAAAATGTCTTTCTAACAATTCCTGCTGATACTTTTTACCAAATTTTTTGACGTACTTTGGCACATCTCCTGCATATACTGCACTAAACAGCACTACTTTTTTATATTTTGAAAAATCTACTTCTTTTATCTCCTTTAAATTGACAATCTCTACTTCTCCCTCAAGCATATTTGCCAATACAGGCGCATACTGCTCTGTTGCTCCATATTTTGATGCATAACCAAGTAATATACTCAATTTTATCCCCACCTTATTTTACTGCATAGAAATAGAGAAATCATTGTGATTTCTCATTTCGTTTGCTCTATTAGTTGTTCTGTTAATTCTGCGATATCTCCTATTACTTCCGCACAATCTTGTCTTTGTGCAGAAATCGCACAGCAATTTAATGTCTCATATTTATCGTGAAACAGCACAAACAACTGCATACGCAGCAATTTTGCTTTTTCCTCTGAAAACAACAGCCCAAACAACAATACTGCTCCTACCAATGCGCAACAAATACTCCCTACTCCAAAGCCACTACTTACAGCACAGCAGCTTTGTTGCGCTTCCTCTGGCAATGCAACGCCATATTTATCCGCTCCTGCCTTCAATATCACAAAAGAACAATTATATCCTTTTTCATGATAATACAATGCCTTTTCTCTCACTACTATACACCCCTTTGATTTGTCCTTTCTTTATCATATGGACAAAGTCAAAGAGAGGTTACAATTTTATTTTTCTGTTGTAACTTTTGTGGCAACTGGTCTAATCTTCTTTTTATCCCATGTAGATTCTTTACTTCTTATCCACAAATAGGCAAGTACTGTAAACAGGATTCCTACCGCAAATGACAGCACTTCTCTATTGATTGGAACATACTGATACAGCACATAATATCCCAGCACAATACCCGTTACCAATGCTACCATAGGAATACCATACAATATCATAACTGCTTTGATAAAACTATTATTACGCAGTTCCATAATGACCCAATCACCTACTTTGGCATTACATTCATTATCTGCTTCTATAATCATTTCTTCCTTTTTCATACCTGCTAGGCAAGCTCTACACTGTCCACAAGCTTCTGTTCTTGTCATTTGTATAACTGCTAAATGGTCTTTTGTATTGATGACCAAACCTTTTTCACCCATTTCTCCACGCCTTTCTTTTTTACTGCTTTATACTTTTCTACTGCAATTATTTTAGCACAATTCCTAGCAAAAGAAAAGGACTTTTATATCATTAGCAAGACAAGCAGCAATGCAAATACTGTCAAACTCCTTAACCAGATGCTAACCATCGTTTTTTTACTCCTTTTAATGTTTTTAGCACTATACCATACCATCATCAAACAGGCAAAAAACAAAATACAAATATTTTCTTCAAACTTAGGCAGCAATGCAGCAATGCCAAACAGTCCAAATGCAATAAAAAAACAACCAGGTGTGACATAACTCTCCCAGCCAGTTTTATCATATTGGTAGAGCAAAAAACACCCTCCCAACAACACAAGCACTGTACCGAAAATATGTTTACTAATAAAAGGAAGTTCTGTATGCGTTCCCCACAGAAAAAGTAGCACAAAACAACACCAAAATGCCCACCATTTCCTTTTTTTATAAAAAAGCAACAACAATGCTCCCCCTAATATTACAAAGGCAGGAATATCTTGTTTCATACACACTTGCACTACAGCAAAACACAACAATAACAGCAACGTTACAATCAAAAGACGTTTATTCCTTTTTTCTATCATATCGTTCCATTTCTCCCTTACTGTTGTTTTTCCTTTTTCCACTCATACAATCGTACTGCAAATATTTTTATTAGCGCTCCACAAGGCACAGCAACAATCATACCCAACAAGCCAAACAATCCCCCAAACACTGCTAGAGAGATTATCACAAACGCTGGGTGCAATTCTACACTTTTTCCCACTACTTTTGGTACTATCAAAATACTATCTACTTGCTGCAACACCAACACAATAATGACTGCATACAATGCCCTAATTGGTTCACCACTCAAAAGCCCCATTGCTACAGAAAGCAAAAACGCAATCACTGCCCCTACATAGGGTATCAAGTTAGAAAATCCTGATATAATCCCTATCATTACCGCATAGGGTATTTTCGCTACACAAAAACTAATGCTTATCAACACCGCCATAATAAAAGCATCTGTCATTTGCCCTGTAATATATCCTGAAAAGGTACTCACTACCAAACGACAAAATTCTTTTATTCCACTTGCTGTTTTATGACTAAAAAATACTTCTACTATATTTTTACAGCAATACAATATTTTATCTTTTCCTGACAGTATATAAAATGCGATGGTCAAACCTAATACACTATTTACTGCCCAACTCCCTGCCTTTGATATGGAATTTGCCGCACTCATAATACTCGCTTGCAACAGTTCTGATAGATTCGTTGTCCAGCTTGCCAAAATGCCCTCTACATTCTGAAATATACCATATTCTGCTAGCTTTACACTGATTAAAACAATAAAATCACTAAATTCTTGTATATAGGCATTGACTTTATCCGCAAAAGCATTGATATCTGTTGCTCCAATTTTTATCACAGCATACTGTACAATGACATAAAATGCTATCAGCCACAGTACATAAACTGTTGCTGTTCCTCTTTTTCTTGTGGGAAATTCTCCCTTTGCTGCAATAGGCATATACTTTTGCCATTTGTTTTGAAAAAAATCAACCGCTGGATTCATTAAAAACGAAAATATCAATGCTACCAACACAGGCGCAAACACAGAAATCGTTTTCCCTACAATGTTAAAAAAAATTTGCTTTACACTATTCAAATTTCCCGCAATACCTGCCAACACATATATCACAAGCACTGTAAATATAACATGAAATGATATTTTTAAATACTGTTTGTCCCAAGGCAATTTCATATACTTTCCCTTTCTTTAGTCCCTCTTATAACTTATTACAGCTAATAAATACTTCCACACTCTTTCTACTGATGCAATCTCTACTGCTTCATTTGGTGAGTGCGCTCCTGTTATATTAGGTCCAAATGAAATCATATCTACCTCTTTTAATTTTTTACAAAAAATACCACATTCTAATCCTGCGTGAATCGCTTTTACCACTGGCTGTTTTTGATACATTTCAAAATATATTTTACTACATATTTTTTCAATCTCTGAATCTCTCTTTACTGCCCACTCTGGATATTCTCCTTTTTTATTGGTTTTCGCTCCTGCCAGCTCTGCAATGATTTTTATTTTTTGCTCTATTACTTTGATTTTACTATCTACTGAGCTTCTCAATGCATTACTATACACAATTTGTTCTTCTTTTGTTTTGACTGCACCGATATTACTAGAACTTTCTACCAAATCACTATAGTATGTGTCCATTGTTTCAATTCCATAAGGCAGCAAATACAGTATAGAAATCATATTTTTTGCTGTTTCCTCTGAAAAACATTGCCCTACTTTTTCTTTCATAGGCAGCAAACAAAAAGTAATATTATCCTCTACTCCCTCATATTCTTTACTACAAATTACATTCATCTGTGCTACTGCTGTCTCGATTCCTTTTGCCTGTTCCTCTCTCAGCAATACAACTGCTTCCGCTTCTCTTGGTATAGCATTGTCCTTTTCTCCCCCTATAATATTACTTATTTTAATATCATATACGGAAAAAATATCAAAAAGTATTCTCGACATCAATTTATTTGCATTTGCTCTTTGCAAATGAATATCTGTACCAGAATGTCCCCCTTTTAATCCTGATACTTTTAACAAATATGGTATGCCCCACTGTGGCGCTTCTTCCCACACAATAGGTTGCAATACATCTGTTTTATTACCTCCACAACAACTAATCACCAATTCTCCTTCTTCTTCTGAATCCAAATTGATAAACGTTTTTCCCTCTATATCACTTGCGTCAAATACATTCGCTCCATTCATTCCTGTTTCTTCTTCTGTTGTAAATATCGCTTCTAGTGCTGGGTGAGCAATATCATCAGCATCCAATATCGCTAAGATATACGCTGCTCCAATACCATTATCCGCACCTAGTGTCGTACCCTCTGCTTTTATTTTTCCATCTTCTATTACCAATTTTAATCCATCTGTCTCAAAATCATGCTTTACATCGCTATTCTTTTCGCACACCATATCAATATGCCCTTGCAATATGATTGCTGGCTGTCCCTCATATCCCTTTGTAGCTCCCTTTTTAATTAATACATTATTTGCACTATCTTGCCTACAGTACAATGCCCTCTTTTCTGCAAAATGTACGATATAATCACTTATTTTTTTCTCATTCCCACTCCCATGTGGAATTTGACTCATTTCCTCAAAAAAATGAAATACTGCCTTTGGTTCTAAATTCTCTAATACTCCCATATTTTTTTATCCTCCTATGTTTTTATTATAACCCTTTCCATTTTATCACATACCTAACTATTTTACTGCAATTACTTTGACAAAATATTCTATACAATAAAATTTCCCGACAGATTTGCTCCATCGGGATTAAATTAATAATATATTTATTGATTTGAACTGCTTAAATAACGCAATGCTTCTTCTTTTGAAATGCTAAATTCATTGCATATATTTTCTATAATTATAGTATCTGTTAAAGAAAGTGTTTTTAATATTTTTACTGTTTTTATTATACTTTGTGTAATTCCCTTTGCTATGCCTTCTTTCTTTCCTTCTTCTCTTCCCTCATTTCTAGCTTGTTCTAGTCTTTCCCACTCAAACATATCATTTCTCCTCATACTACTATTATTTTATTCATTTATATTATTTAAGTAGTATATTACCTCCGCCTCTGAAACTTGAAATTGTTCACATACATTTTCTATAATAACATTGTCATCTGCCATCGACATTGTCTTTAATAGTTTTATTGAGTTTATCAATCCCTTTGCTAGTCCCTCTTCTCTTCCCTCATTTCTAGCTTGTTCTAATCTTTCATATTCCAACATATACTCTTTCCTCCATTCTGGTGTCATTTTTACTTCTTTTACTTTAGATTTTATTTTATCTACCAGACTGCTAGGTGTTTTTGATGTATAACCATCTCGTATCAATTCTATAAATGATTTTAAAGTATTATCTTGAATAGCATCTATATCGCAACGTGTATTTATCAATATCTTATTTGCCTTATCATTACAAAGCTTATATTCTTCTCCATCTGATATAAAACTACCTATTGTATAGATTGCCTTATTTGATGAAAATTCTACACAAGGGTTAAAATTACAAATAAATATAATATAAGTTGTTTTTAAATCTAAAAAATCATCGCCTTGCTTTAAATGCCCTACATCAATAATACCTTGATAATATCTCATTCTTTCATACAAATTATGCAGGTTTGCATTTTGAATTTCTAAATCAAATATAGTATCATTCGCTGCCAAATAAATATCAAATCTAACACCTCTAGCTTTTAAAGACACATCTAAAGTATATTCTTTATTGACAATATCTATTTCTTCTTTTGATAAATCTATCCCTGTAAAAAGTTTTATCAACTCAACAGCAATTTCTTTATCACTTGCAACACTTGTAAATAGTAAATCATTTGTAATTTTTACACTTTCTATTAATTTATCGATTTCTTCAGTAGTAAATATACTCTTTTTATATACTGAAGAAGATTCCAAGTCATCTAACAATTTATCACCCCTCACCTAAATTTATGACGCTCTTAATATTTATTATTAGTATAGCAACATGAATTTAAAAAGTAAAGCAAAAACCCCGATGGAAAATCCATCGAGGTTTTTATTATTGTACAAGGCTTTTGAACGCTGTACTTCCTTTTTAAAATTATACTAAACCTTGAGCCATCATAGCAGCTGCAACTTTCTTGAAGCCTGCAATGTTAGCACCTGCAACAAGGTTATAGCCCATTCCATATTCTTCAGCTGCTTCAGCAGATACTTTATGGATATTTTTCATGATGCCTTTTAATTTTGCATCTACTTCTTCTGCTTCCCAGCTATATCTCATAGAGTTTTGGCACATTTCAAGTGCGGAAACTGCAACACCACCAGCATTAACTGCTTTAGAAGGTGCAACAATTACGCCTGGTTGATTCATAGCATATTCAAGTGCTTCGTTTGTTGTAGGCATATTAGCAACTTCAATATAGTATTTTGTACCATTACCAATGATTTTTTTGATTTCGTCCATAGTAATTTCGTTTTGTGTTGCACATGGCATAGCAATGTCAACTTTTTCGCCCCAAGGTTTTGTTTTTGCAACAAATTTACAACCAAATTTATCAGCATAATCTTGCGCTCTGTCACGTCCAGAAACTCTCATTTCTACTAAGTAGTCAATTTTTTCTGGTGTTACAACGCCGTCTGGGTCATAAACATATCCGTCTGGACCAGAAATTGTAACAACTTTACCACCCAATTCAGCAACTTTTTTGCAAACACCCCAAGCAACGTTACCAAATCCAGAAATAGCAACTGTTTTGCCTTCAAATGTGTCGCCTTCATGTTTTAATACTTCGTTTACATAGTATGTTGCACCAAATCCTGTTGCTTCTGGTCTAATTAAAGAACCACCAAATTCAAAGTTCTTTCCTGTTAATACGCCATTTTGCCAGCAGCCTTTGATTCTCTTATATTGTCCATAAAGATAACCAATTTCTCTACCGCCAACACCAATGTCACCAGCAGGAACGTCTACGTCTGGACCAATGTGTCTGTAAAGTTCTGTCATGAAAGCTTGGCAGAATCTCATGATTTCAGCGTCGCTCTTTCCACGTGGGTCAAAGTCAGAACCACCTTTACCACCACCGATAGGCAAACCTGTTAAGCTGTTTTTGAAAATTTGCTCAAATCCAAGGAATTTGATAATACCAATGTATACAGATGGGTGGAAACGAAGACCACCTTTGTATGGTCCAATAGCGCTGCTAAATTGTACTCTAAAGCCACGGTTTACATTTACTTTGCCTGCATCATCTACCCATGTTACTCTAAAGGAAACGGCTCTTTCTGGTTCAACTAATCTTTCTAACAAACCAGCTGTTTCATATTCTGGATGTTTTTCGATTACTTGTTCCAAAGATTTAAAAACT
>CAMXTM010000035.1 GCA_947246775.1 uncultured Clostridium sp.
GAAATTCCAGTTGATGAAATTGGATTTATTACGATGCATTTGCTCAGTGCTAAAATTTGGTTTTCAGATGATGGCACAATGCTTTATGATAAAAATAGCAGTGTGAGAGAGCTTGTAAAGAATATGATTACCCTTGTAGAGCAGGAATTGGGGATTTCGTTAAAAGAGAACGAGGAGCTTTATGAGGATTTAGTACAACATATTCTTCCTGCAATAAGCCGTTTGTCTATGAATGTGTATATTAAAAATGCACAATTACAAGTCATAAAAGAAAGCTACAAAGATATTTTTAATGCAACAGCAAAAGCCTGTGAATTGCTCAAAAAGGAAATTTCTGTAAAAGAAGTTCCAGAAACGGAAATTGCTTTTATTGCGATGCACTTTGGTGCAGCCGTAGAAAAGTTACATTCCAAACAAAAACAGTTTTGTATTGCTGTAGTATGTCCAACGGGCATGGGTACTTCTCGTATGTTAGCAGCGAATTTAAAAAAAGAGTTTTATAATAATTTAGAAATTTGCTGTATTTTGTCTGCATTACATATTGACACACAAAAGCTCGCAGAAGAAGGGATTGATTTTATTGTTTCTACTGTTGAGCTGGATGTAGATTATACTTATGCTTGTGTCAGCCCTATCTTGACAGAGCAAGACAAATTGCTTTTAGAAGACGTAATGGAAAAAGCACAAAAAACAAAAGCGATGAAACCAACGGCTGTAAAAAATGCAAACACCGCAAAATGTGCAACAAAACAAGATATTATATATATGACAAATATAGGAATAGAAATAATACAATTACTAGACAATTTGCGGTTTTTGATGATACAGCGAACGGCTGACCCTTGGGAGATTCTTCCTTTGGCTGGCAGAATGTTTACTAAAGAAAAAGAAAAAGCAGATAGTGTTGTACTTGCCTTGCAAGAAAGAGAAATCAAGGCAGAAACCTATATTTCCAGTTTAGAAATTATGCTTTTTCACTGCAAAACAAAAGCGGTCAATCATTGTCGGTTTGGCTATATTGGTTTGAGAGAGCCTTTTTGCCGAAAAGATGGCACAGGGTGGGTAAAAGGTGCGGTAGTTATGTTGACTCCTGAAGATGGTACAACAATTTGTATTGATGTAATGAGTACAATTAGTGGGGCGCTGATTGAAAGTGAAGAACTGATTACTTATTTGCACCGTGTCGACCAAGAAGCATTTGTTGTAACATTAGAACGTTATTTGGGACAGTATTATGAAAAAGCCTTTTATACTCTGCATCAACCTAAAAAAATTTTATAAAAGAGGAGAGATATTATGAAAACTGCAGTCCAAAAGTTTGGTAAGTTTTTAAGTGCAATGGTTATGCCTAATATCGGTGCATTCATTGCTTGGGGTCTTATCACAGCATTATTTATTGACGCTGGTTGGCTTCCTAATGAACAACTAGCAAGTATACAAACACCTATGCTTACTTATTTGTTGCCTATTCTGATTGCATATCAAGGTGGTAAAATGGTAGGTGGCGATAGAGGTGCTGTTATGGCAGCAATTGCAACAGTTGGTGTTATTTGTGGTACAGATGCGAAAATGCTCATCGGTGGTATGTTAATGGGTCCATTCGCTGGTTTAGTAATTAAGAAATTTGACCAAGCAGTAGAGGGAAAAATTCCTGCTGGTTTTGAAATGCTTATCAATAACTTTTCTGTTGGTATTATTGGTATGATATTAGCAATCTTTGGTTACTATGTAATCGGTCCTGTTATGGCAGGTGTATTAGCATTCTTATCAGCAGGCGTTGAAATTTTGATTGCTCATAAATTACTTCCATTGGTTGGTATCTTTATTGAGCCTGCAAAAGTATTGTTCTTGAACAATGCCATCAACCATGGTATTTTTACACCAATTGGTACAGAGCAAGCATTGGAAACAGGAAAGTCTATTATGTATATGATTGAAGCAAATCCTGGTCCTGGTTTGGGTGTATTGATTGCTTATTGGTTATTCTCAAAAGACAAAACAACAAAATCTTCTGCACCTGGTGCAATCATTATCCACTTTTTAGGTGGTATTCATGAAATCTATTTCCCATATGTTCTCATGAATCCAGTTGTATTGATTGCTCCTATCTGTGCATCAATTGTAGCAATTTTGTTTTACTCTTTGATGGGTGCAGGTTTGGTAGGTCCATCTTCTCCAGGTTCTATTATCGCTTTTATGGCAGTTGCACCAAAAGGAGAACAAATCACAGTCTTACTTGGCGTATTGATTGCAGCAGCAGTATCATTTTTGGTAGCTTCCCCTATCATCAAAATGTCTGGTGCTAAAAACTTGGAAGAAGCGACATCTCAAATGCAAAGTATGAAAGCACAAGCAAAAGGCACAGCTCCAGCAGCTCCAGTAAATACTGGAAGTATTCCTGGTGTAGTAAAGAAAATTGTATTTTCTTGTGATGCTGGTATGGGTTCTAGCGCAATGGGTGCTACAAAATTTAGAAATAGAATTAAACCTTTGAACTTAGGTATTACAGTTATCAATACATCAGTTGACAACGTACCTGCTGATGCAGACATCGTTGTATGTCAGGAAGTATTGCAAGAAAGAGCAAGAGCTTCAGGACCACAAGCACATATTATTACAATCGGTAACTTCTTGGCTGACCCTAATTTAGATGCTCTTTATAAAACATTAGAGGATAGAGCAAATGGCGGTGGAGCTGCTCCAGCACCAGCACCAGCAGCTCCAGAACCTGCTCCAGTAGAAGAGCCAGCAAAACCAGCTAAAACAGATGTTATTATTAAAGAGGGTATCAAAACAGGTTTGCCTAGTGTAACAAAAGAAGAAGCAATTCAAGCGGCAGGCGAATTGTTGCATAAATTAGGATATGTAAATGAAAGCTATATCCCAGCAATGCAAGAAAGAGAAAGAACAGTTAGTACATACATGGGACTTGGCGTAGCAATTCCTCATGGTACTGCTGAAGCAAAAGGCGAAGTTAAGAAAACAGGTATCGTTATGTTGCAATATCCAGATGGTGTATCTTTTGGAGAGGAAAAAGCATATTTAGTATTTGGTATTGCAGGTATTGGTGACGAACACCTTGACCTTTTAGCAAAAATTGGTGGAATTATTGAAGAAGAATCACAATTAGAAAAATTAAAAACAGTAACAAGTCCAGAAGAAGTTTTGGCTATGTTCCAATAATGTAGTTATTGCCCCACTTTCTTTTGAGGAAGTGGGGATTTTTTAAAAAAATTGAGGTCGTTGTCTCAAGATTTTCATTACTTTAGAATATTTTTAAAATAAAAGAGGAGGAAACACACATGAAAAAAGCAATACAATTTGGTGCAGGTAATATTGGTAGGGGCTTTATTGGTGCATTATTAGCAGGAGCAGGTTATCATGTCGTATTTGCCGATGTCAACAAAGATATGATTAACAAAATTAACGAGGACAAAACATATACTGTTCATATTATGGACGTAGAATGTACTGATTTAAAAATTGAAAACATTTCTGGTGTAGATTCTACAACAGATGCTGTATTAGATGAAATCAAAGAAGCAGAAGTAATTACAACAGCAGTTGGTTTAACAATATTGCCACGTATTGCACCAACTATCGCAAAAGGTATTACAATGCGTCAACAAGCAGGTTCTGAAAGCTATTTAAATATTATTGCTTGTGAAAATGCAATTAAAGCAAGTTCTCAATTAAAAGAACATGTATATGGTCAATTAGATGATGCTGCAAAAGCATATGCTGATAAATATGTTGGTTTCCCAGATTGCTCTGTAGATAGAATTGTACCACCTGTAAGGAGTGAAAATCCTGTTGATGTTGTAGTAGAAAACTACTATGAGTGGAATGTAGAGCAAGCATCTTTTAAAGGTGAAATTCCACAAATAAAAGGTATGAACTTAGCTGATAATTTAATGGCTTATATTGAAAGAAAATTGTTTACATTAAATACAGGACATTGCATTACTTCTTATTTAGGCTATTTGAAAAAATATGGTACAATAGACGAAAGTATTGCTGATGCAAAAATTTATGAAACAGTAAAAGCAGCTATGACAGAAAGTGGTAATGGTTTAATTAAAAAACATGGCTTTGATGCAGAAGCACATATGAAATATATTGATAAAATCATTGGACGTTTTAAAAACCCATATTTGAAAGATGATGTAGCAAGAGTTGGTAGAGAACCATTGAGAAAACTTAGTGCAACAGATAGACTTGTAAAACCACTGATGACAGCAGTTGGCTATGGTTTGCCAGTAGACCATATTATTACAGGTATTGGCGCAGCATTGCACTATGATAACAAAGAAGATAAACAGAGTGTAGAGTTACAAGAAAAAATTGCAAAGATGGGTGTAAGAGATGCTATGGCAGAAATTTCTGGCATATCTGACAAAGATTTATTGGATAAGATAGAGAAATCTTATCAAGATGTTATAAATTTCTAAAATTAACAAAATATTTTTGTTTTTTCTTTTCAAAATCATATAAAATAGTGTATAATATGGGTATGTGTAATATTGACACAAAAAATTAATTTTTAACAAGAGAAGGAGAGAAAAAAATTATGGTATCTAAAAAAGTAACATTAACAAACAAAACAGGTTTACATGCTCGTCCAGCTTCCAATTTGGTAGCATTTGTAAAAAAATTCCAAAGCACAGTAACCATTATCAATGGTGAAAAGAAAGCAAACGCTGCAAGTATCATTAATGTTTTAACATTGGGTGCAAAACAAGGTACAGAATTAGAAATCGTTGCTGATGGTGCTGATGAAGCAGTAGCAGTTGAAGAAATTGCAAAATATATTGCTGACTTAAAAGAGTGATAAAATGTGCTACTAACTCATGAATTTGTTCATGAGTTAGTAGTAATTAATACACAAATATTTGAGTTCTTACAAAGGAAAGGAGAAGGCGTATAATATGAAAACAATTTCTGTAGCAAAAGCTGCT
The DNA here is from genome assembly GCA_947246775.1 of uncultured Clostridium sp. Classification (GTDB taxonomy): domain Bacteria; phylum Bacillota; class Clostridia; order Lachnospirales; family Anaerotignaceae; genus Coprocola. The sequence continues at coordinate 4,959 of CAMXTM010000035.1, forward strand.
TCAAAAGGTATTGTAATGGGGAAAGCATTTATTGTAGTACAACAAAATTTGGAAGCAGACAAAAAATTAATTCGTGAAAGCGATAAAGAAATTGAAGTAAAAAAATTTGAAAAAGCTGTAAAAGATACTGTAGCAGATTTGCAAGTATTAGCAAAAGATAATGAAATATTTGCAGCTCATATGGACGTTGCAAGTGACCCTGACCTTCATGACTCTGTGTTAGATAAAATCAATGGAGAGCTTAAAAATGCGCAGTTAGCTTTGGAAGAATATATTGCAGCAACGGTAGAGATGTTTGAAAACCTTGATGATGAATATTTAAGAGAACGTGCTGCTGACATGAAAGATGTTGGTAAAAGAATTATGTGCCATTTAAAAGGCATTAGAAGCAATCCTTTTGAGGGCATCAATGAAGAAACCATTGTTGTAGCAGAAGATTTAGCACCATCTGATACAGCAAATATGGACTTTACATTTGTAAAAGGTTTTATTACAGAAGGCGGCGGTGTAACAAGCCACGTTGCTATTATGGCAAGAAATAGAGAAATTCCTGCAATTGTTGGTGTAGCTGGATTTAGGGGAGAAGTTACAAATAATGATTATTTAATATTAGATGCTTTGGGAGCAAAAATCATTATCAATCCAGATGAACATACAAAACAAGAGTACATCAAAAAAGCACAAGAATATAAAGATATGAAAGCAAAATTAGAAAGCATGAATGGTTTGCCTGCTACAACAGTAGATGGTAGAACAGTAGAATTGTTTGCTAATATTGGTAATATTCCAGATGCGGAAAATGCTGTTGCAAAAGGTGCTGAAGGTGTTGGCTTGTTCCGTAGTGAATTTTTGTATATGGAAAATACAAAATTCCCAACAGAAGAAGAACAATTTGCAGTATATAAAGCTGCTGTTGAAACACTGAAAAAACCTGTTATTATCAGAACACTTGACATTGGCGGTGACAAAGAACTTTCTTACTACAAATTTGATACAGAAGAAAATCCATTTTTAGGTTGGAGAGCAATCCGTATTTCCTTGGATTTAAAAGATGTATTTAAAACACAGTTAAGAGCATTGTTGCGTGCAAGTGCATATGGCGATATTAGAATTATGTACCCAATGATTATTTCTGTTGAAGAATTTTTGGCTGCAAATGAGATATTAGAAGAATGTAAACAAGAACTGAGAAGAGATTCTGTACCATTTAACAATAGTATTCAAACAGGTATTATGATTGAGACACCTGCTAGTGTAATGTGTTCAGATGACTTAGCAAGAGAAGTTGACTTCTTCAGTATTGGTACAAACGACTTAACACAATATTTGTTAGCTGTAGATAGAGGAAATCAAAAAATTGCAAAAATGTACAATTCATTCCACCCAGCAGTAATGCGTGCTATCAATAAAGTAATTGAGTCAGGACATAAATATGGTAAAATCGTAGGTATGTGCGGCGAATTTGCAAGTGATGAAAAAGCATTACCAGTGCTTTTGGGTATGGGATTAGATGAATTTAGTATGACAGCAACAGAAATTGCTTCTACAAGATACAATGTACGTAACTTGAACTACAAAGAATGTCAAAAATTGGCAAAAGAGATTTGTATTCAAAGTACAATATCAGAAGTAATGGATTTGATAAATAACTTTATGAATAAAGATAAATAAGATAGAAAAGGGCGTTGAGCAATCAACGTCCTTTTTGTGTGTTTAAGCGTTAGCCTTTTCTGCTAAAAGTGCATCTAATTTATCTTTTACTGCTTGTTTTGCGATGGCGTCCATTTGGTCTACTGTTTTTGGTCCACCAGACGCAGCTAAGGCATAAGGGTCATTTAAGGCAACATGACTATCGGTAAGCATCGCATAAAGCTGATGATGTGTCCACTGTCTTTCCTTTGTTGGCATACTAGGGTCAAAGTAGTCTGACCAATCACATAAATATTTTCCAGAAATAAAAGCTAAACTGTTGATTGGAGCAGAAACTGCTTCATCATAAGCATCAGCATAGTAATCTTTGATGGTATTTTCTTGTTCAATGAGTTGCCCGATATAGCTTTCAAAATAAGTTTTGCGAGCAATAGAGCCATCAGGGTCAATTTCAAAGTAAGGATTGACTTCTAATTGCGTTTGATTTTCAGCTTGCCATTGTTTGAGTTGCGCCATAAAATCCTCTTTTGTAACAGTGCTAAGTTTTGCTGCTACTTTGTCTGCCATTGCTTCTAAATTAGCATTTTGTCCTTCTTGGGAGAGTGTCACACGGTCACTATTGGCTTGTGATGTCGTTTCTCCTGTTTTTTCTTCAGATTTGGCAAAGTGAGCAGTATGAAGTGTAGATATTCGACGATTTACGTTGTTAAATGTCACGTCCATGAAAAAACCTCCTTTTTGTCTGTTTTGTGTTGCCTTATTTTTATTATCGGCAAATATAACACAAAATTAAGAATGATGCAATCTGATTTTAGGTAGAAAATAATAAACAAAAGGGGGGGTATTTGTAGAAATTAAACAAATTGTTAAAGGTTTTTAAAATAGTTATTGACAGTGCATAGACACAATTTGGCAATTTGTACAAATTTCTATGTAAAGCGTCTCCTCAAAAAAAGAGATGAGCGTTTTAAGCTGTATTTGTGCTAGATATTTCATAATTTTTCCGCATTGTGGGCAAGTGGTATAATACCAATTTTCGCCCCAGTTTGCAAAGCCGCCTACTGTACTAATATTTTTGCTGTTTGCACCATAAAAAACAGGTACGCTGTTGTTATCAAGTATAAATTTATGACACTGTAGCTGTTGTAATACTTCTATATCTGTAGTATTTTCTATATTGTCGTATTCGTCACAGTCAAATAGAACATCACTTTTGCCATCTAGGGTAAAGTGAGAAAACATTGTTTCATAGCAAACACATTCAGGGCAGCAAGTTGCGGTGATGATGCCATTGGTATTTAAAAAAGAAAGTTTTTGCTCTCTGCCATCTAATGTCAGAATATCTACTAATTGGCAACCACAGTAAGCACATAAATCTTTTCTAATATTTCCTACAATACTATTTTTTGATGTACTGTTTGGTACAATATGGTAGCAAGTGTCATAAATGAGTTGTTGTTTTTTTCCTGTTTTGTCAAATGTCCAACCGCCATATTGGGCGTAGGTTGAGGGCAATATACCATCTAACCAATCGGGTAATTTTTGTTCCAATTTATAAAAAGTTTCTAATGCTTTTTTATTTCCTGCCATCGCAATACAATATAAAAGCTGTTCTGCTTCATCAATCGACTCTGTTTGCATAAGCGACAATACCAAACTTTCACAAATATCACAAGATGCCTTATAGTAGAGTTCAGGGGGAAAGTAGACAGCGTTTGCAAGTGCTGCTTCCTGTACTTCTGGCGGACAGATTCCCCGAAAAGAGATAAAATTCCAAAAATCCTTGTATACTTGTTTGCCCTGTTGCGCCATTTCTGTAATGTGTTGGGAAAGATATTGTATTTTTGATTTTACTTGTGCTTGTGTCAGCGCAGAAGTGTGCTGCTTTTTTTGTATTGCTTGACAATCGGAACAAATGCCTAAAAAATGTAATGGCTTGCCGCATTGTAAGCAATAGTAGTGATGTAACATTAGTATACGCCCCTTGTGTTTTTCTTTTATCATAGCAACAAAAAAGGGTGTTGTCTATTCTTTATGTAATACTTTTGCTATGATTGTACTCTTTGTTGAGATATGCTACAATAAGAATGTAAAAAAATACAAATAATAATTGTAATAGGAGGATTTTGAATATGAAAGAAGTAATGATTTTAACAGGAGCTGGGCAAATTGGTATGGCAATTGCACGCCGTATGGGCTATGGTATGAAAATTATCGTTGCTGACAAAAAACTTGAAAATGCGCAAACAATTTGTAAAATCATGAACGATGCTGGATTTGACGCAATAGCAATCGAAATGGACTTATCTTCTCGCACATCCATACAAAATATGATTACAGAAGCAAAAAAATATGGTGAGATTGCTATGCTTGTCAATGCTGCTGGTGTTTCCCCAAGTCAAGCACCGATTGAAGCAATATTAAAAGTAGATTTATATGGTACTGCTGTATTGCTTGAAGAAGTGGGAAAAGTAATCAAAAAGGGCGGTGTTGGTGTGACCATTTCCAGTCAGTCTGGACATAGAATGGCTGCCCTTACTGCACAAGAAGATGAGCAATTAGCAATGACACCTACAGAAGAATTGTTAGATTTGGAGATATTAAAGCCAGAAAATATAAAAGATACTTTACATGCTTATCAAATGGCAAAACGCTGCAATGAAAAACGTGTGATGGCTGAAGCAGTAAAATGGGGAGAAAAGGGAGCGCGTATCAATTCAATTTCTCCAGGGATTGTGGTAACACCTCTTGCAATTGATGAATTTAACGGCCCTCGTGGAGATTTTTATAAAAATATGTTTGCAAAATGTCCTGCGGGACGTCCTGCAACAGCAGATGAAGTGGCAAATGTAGCAGAACTTTTAATGAGCAATAAAGGTGCTTTTATTACAGGAGCAGATTTTTTAATTGATGGTGGAGCAACAGCATCTTATTTTTATGGCCCATTAAAACCAAATGCATAAAACAAAAGCGTGCCGATTATCGACACGCTTTTACTTTGCTTTTTATTCTGTTTTAATGGCGGAAAGTGCGCTTAATTTCATGGCTCTTTTTGCGGGTAAATAGCCAGCGAGGATACCAATAAGAGTTGCAAAGGCAAGAGATGCGCCACACAACCAAAGCGGTATAGAGGAAAGCATATTACTATTTGTCCGAATAGCAAAGATATTGACGATTTTAGATGCGCCTAAGCTAACCAATATCCCTGCAAGTCCGCCAGCAAATCCAATAAAAGCAGCTTCTGTTAAAAATAATTTTTTAATGTCGCTGAGCGATGCACCGATGACTTTCATAACACCGATTTCTCTTGTTCTTTCATAGATAGCCATAACCATGGTATTCGTAATGCCGATTGCGGCAACAATAAGAGAAATTGCACCAATTGCTCCCAACATCATTCTTAACATTTTTGTAGTTTCTTTCATGGTTTCCAGTTGGTCTGTTAAGCTAGTAGCACGAAAGCCCAAATCTTTTATGGTTTCCTGTACCTCTTTTACATTGTCCATATTGTCTACTTTTACCATAGCAGTATCATAAACACCCTTTTTTATTTTTTTTGCATTTCTGTCTTTATATTTTTTAGCTTCATATTCTGCTTGTGCTATTTTTATTTTTTCTAGTTCTTTGATTGGCATAAATACAGAATAACTGTCAGAGTCACCACTCAATATACCAGCAGCTTCTACTTTAATGGGTTTGATTGCTTTGTCAGCATAGTTTGTGCCATAGTTCCAGTCTGTTGTTAGCATAAGTTTGTCGTTAAAGACATCTATTTCAGGTGGAGGTGAGTTATATCTCATTTGCCAACTCAATTTTGGATTGTAAAAATCGTTTATGGTGTTAGAACCAAATACAAGTGTTTTGCTGTCGCCCTCCTGCAATACACGTCCTTCTTCTGCCTTGTAGCCCATTGCTTCCATACTAGCAGGGTCTATCCCTCGTATAGAGACATCTGTAAGATATTTTCCAGCAATAATGCTGATGCTATCGCTCATAATAGGCGTTGCGGCTTCTACATGAGGGATTTTTTTAAAGTCTTCTATGGTAGAAACTGTAATTTCTTCTGCTTTTTTGTCATTTTTGTTGCTTGTGTTTTCGCTGTCGTCATAATAATATCTATCGTTGCCAACGGTATAAACATTGATAACTTGTAAGCTGCCCCATTCTTCTACCTGCTTTTGAAAACTTTCGTTCATACCGATACCAATCGATACCATAACAACAATAGATGCTGTACCGATAATAACGCCTAATATTGTTAAAAAGGTTCTCAATTTTCTTTTCCATAAATTGCGTAGTGCCATTTTGACCATATCAGAAATGCTCATTGTTATCACGCCCTTTTTGTTGTGGCTGTTTGTTGCTTGGCATTTGTTCATAGTAGTCTACATCTTCTGGTGCAAAATCATCTTCCATATCGTCATCTTCTTCTAAAAATGCTTGTTCTATTTTTTTCTTTTTGCGTTTGAACAGCATTACAGCAACAATAATTGCAATGACAACAATAACACCAATCGTTGCGCCAATGATGACAAATTTATTTGCTTTTCCGCCATTGTTCATGTCTTCCATGCCCATCATGTCTTCCATAGGCATAGGCTCTGTTACATTTAGTACAAAATCTCGTTTTTCTTCTATGGTTTCTCCGCTAGCATCGTCATAACTTACAATAATACTAACGGGAACTTGTCCAGTAGACATAACAGAAAAACTTGCTTCATAGTAGTCACTAGAGCCAGATTCCAAATTACCAATATAAGTATTTTTGGTTTCTGTTTCGACATCGCCCTCAATGCGTATCATTAAGTTATTGAGAGTTACTTTTCCTGTGTTGTAGTAGCTAAAATTAACTGTAATAGGCATACCCATTTCAATTTGTTGAGGCAATGTGTAATCATCTATGTCTAATTGTGTCACTTGTTTTACATTGATACCCAAAAGCTCTTGAGAAGTATATTCATTTCCGTCATCGTCTTCATATTCAAAAT
>CAMXTM010000036.1 GCA_947246775.1 uncultured Clostridium sp.
ACAGCCACTACATTAAAAAATATCATTTCTGAAACAGTCTTTGCACTTCTTCATAACTTTGTAATGTGCCTATATCGTAACATTCGCCCTCAAAGGTATAGGCATATACTTCTTTTTGTTGGTACAACCATGCTGGAAAATTTCCTGGTGCATCTGGATTATTTCCCTGTGATAAATATTTTGCAAAAAGAGGTACTGTATCTTTTTTATAAAAATAAGTAGCAAATACCACAGTATTCGATTTTGGATTTTCTGGCTTTTCCTCAATCTCCAATACTTTACTTTGTTCATCTAACAAGGCAATCCCAAAATTTCGCAATGTCTTTTCATCTTGCCATATTTTTACACAAACACAATCGCTATCTTTTTGTCTATAAAAATCATAGTAGTCTTTTAATGGATAAGTAAAGAAATTATCGCCCGCTATGACTAGCAATTCGTCATCTATGTTCATTTTATCAATTAAAAATGCAATATCTCCTATTGCTCCCTTACGGTTTTCTTCTGCCGTTGTTCCATCGTCTAAAACAGTGATTTTTGCTCTACTTACTATCTCATTTTGCCAAGTATCAAATGCTTTTATAAATTTATGGTTGGTGACTACATAAATTTCATCTACTGCGTCAATAGTATCAATTTGCTCTACAATATAATTGATAATCGGCTTGTGGTTAATATCTAATAACGCTTTTGGTTTGTCTTTTGTCAGAGGGTATAATCTGGTGGCATAACCAGCTGCTAATATAATCGCTTTCATTACAAAACTACCTCCTCTTTTATTTATCATTTAAAGTAAAAATCATAAACCACTTGCAAATCTTCAGGTAATGGCGCAATCCATTCTTTTCCTGCTAAATGTGCTAATGTGCCTTCGTTTTGCTGCCACACCACTTTATAAGCGTGCAAAAATTGATTGGTTAAACCAAATTTTTCTTTAAAACTTCTATTCCACTGTTCGTCACCATATTTTCTATCACCTGCAATGCAATGTCCTATTTTTTGCATTTGTGACCTAATTTGATGAGAACGCCCTGTCAACAATTCTACTTCTAACAGTGTCATATTTTCTGCATTTGCAATCGGTTTATATTTTGTTACAATTTTTTTTGTGTTTTCTTGATATTTATCATATAATGTTACTTGGTTTTTTTCACTATCTTTTTTTAAATAACTGACTACTTCGTTTGCTTTTGTAATTTTGCCTTTTACTAATGTCATATAATATTTGTTTAGTTTTCTTTGCGCAATCGCTTCATTGACTGCTTGTACTGCACTCAAGTTTTTTCCTGCAATGACAATCCCGCTGGTGTTTCTATCCAAACGGTTGCAGATTGCTGGTGTAAAGGTACTTTCTTTACTAGGGACATACTCTCCCTTTTGATAGAGATAGTACAATATTTGGTCAATCAATGTATTTTTGTCATCGTTCTTTTGTGGGTGTACAACAAGCCCTGCTGGCTTGCAAACTACCAGCAGGTCACTATCTTCATATACAATACGAAATTGTTTTTCTGCTTTACAAATGGCTTTTTCTTCCATAAAACTTTTTATCGTTTCTTCTGAAAGATAGAGCTGAAGACAATCCCCCTTTTGTAATATCTCATTGCCCTCGCCTTTTTTGCCATTGTATTTAATGCGTTTTTTCCTTAACATTTTATAGATAAAACTCTTTGGTGCTTTATTAAAGTATTTTAACAAAAATTTATCTAGTCTTTGGTTTTGTTCTTGCTGTGTAATTTCAATTTGTTTCAAAGAACAATCACCCCATTAACTGTGTATCCATGCCAAATAAGCACTAATAAAATTGTCAATACCACCGTCCATAACAGCTTGTACATTTCCTGTTTCTTCTGATGTTCTGTGGTCTTTTACCATTGTATAAGGCATAAATACATAGGAACGGATTTGACTGCCCCAGCCAATTTCTTTAACATCACCACGAATTTCTGCTAATTTTTTCATTTGTTCCTCAATTTTTAAAGAAAGCAATTTACTTTTTAACATTTTCATTGCTCTATCTTTATTACTAAACTGACTTCTTTCATCTTGACATTGCACTACAATGCCAGTCGGATTATGTGTGATACGAATCGCCGAAGATGTTTTATTGACGTGCTGACCACCAGCGCCGCTTGCACGGTAGGTATCTACTCTAATATCATCTGGATTGATTTCTATATCTGTATCATTTTCAATTTCTGGCATAACATCACATGACGCAAAGGAAGTATGCCGTCTTCCAGAACTGTCAAAAGGTGACACTCTTACCAGTCTATGGATTCCTTTTTCTGATTTTAAATAGCCATAGGCATTTTCTCCATTTACCTGTATTGTTACAGATTTTAAACCTGCTTCATCACCATCTAACATATCCAGTATTTCTACTTGAAAATCATTTCTATCTGCCCATTTTGTATACATTCTAAAAAGCATATTTGTCCAGTCACACGCTTCTGTACCACCTGCTCCTGAATGTAATGTCACAATGGCATTATTTCTGTCGTATTCTCCATCTAAAAGAGTAGAAATTTTTAAATCGTCATACTCTTTTAAAAATTCGTCTGCTAATTCCTGTACTTCACTAATAATACTTGCGTCTTCTTCTTCTGTTCCCATTTCAATCAAGGTTAAAATGTCTTCATATTGTGTCACAAGTGCTTCATATTTACTAATTTTATTTTTGAGTCCTTTTAGCTGTCGCAATACTTTTTGACTTTTTTCCATATCTCCCCAAAAATCAGGGTCAGCGGATATTTCTTCTAACTCGGCTACCTTTTCTTTCGCACCAGCGACGTCAAAGTGAAGCCCCCATTTCCTCTAATTTTTCGTCATATGCTGATAGCGATAGACGTATTTGTTCTAATTCAAACATAAAAAATTCATCTCCTTAAAAATTATATTATTTATTTTATATTAGTGAGGATTGCTTTCTTCCTCCCATATACGAAAAAAATTATGCTTCTTTGCCACAGCAGTTTTTATACTTTTTACCACTACCGCAAGGGCAAAGGTCATTTCTACCAACTTTTGCTTCTTTTCTTTCTTTTGGTTTTTTCTGTACGGTGTCATCTTTATTGGTAAACATAGGCTGTATCATTTGTACTCTTGTTGTTTCTGTTTCTAGTTTCACTCGATACAACATACGCAAGGTATCTTCTTGTATGTTATTGCTCAATTCCTCAAACATATCATAGCCTGCAAATTTATATTCAATGAGTGGGTCTCTTTGTGCATAAGCGTGCAAGCCAATACCTTGACGCATTTGGTCCATATCGTCAATATGGTCCATCCACTTTTGGTCAATAATTCTTAAAAGAATGACTCTCTCTAATTCTCTCATTCTTTCAGGGTCACCAATTTCTTGCTCTTTCATCTCATATATTTTTTCGGCAAGTTTTTTGAGTGTTTGTTTTAAATTATCTCTGGTTAATGCTTCTTTATCGCCATCTTCTTTTATTTTAATAGAACCAACAGGAATAATAGAACCTAAGTTTTCACTTAATCCTGCCATATCCCATTCCTCGGAAAATTCACTTTCTCCAGTATAGGCATCAACATATCTATCTACCACATCACTTATCATAGACATGATACTTTCTCTTAAATTTTCTCCAACCAAAACACGATGTCTTTCACCATAAATAATTTCTCTTTGCTCATTCATAACTTGGTCATACTCTAGCAAATGTTTACGAATAGCAAAGTTATTTCCCTCTACTTTTTTCTGTGCATTTTCAATCGCTCTTGTCAACATACCAGCTTCAATTGGCTCATCTTCTTGCAAGCCCATTGCATCAACCAATTTCATTGTTTTTTCAGAGCCAAACAAGCGCATTAACTCGTCTTCCATAGAAATATAAAATTTAGATTCTCCAGGGTCGCCTTGACGTCCAGAACGTCCACGCAACTGATTGTCAATACGTCTGGATTCGTGACGTTCTGTACCAATGATTTTTAAACCACCAATTTCTGCAACGCCCTCTTCTAGCTTAATGTCTGTACCACGTCCAGCCATATTGGTTGCAATGGTAACAGCATCTAATTCGCCTGCGTGAGATACAATTTCCGCTTCCTGTTCATGGTATTTTGCATTTAATACTTGATGCTTAATACCCTCTTTTCTTAACATTCTACTTAACTGCTCTGATTTATCAATTGTAATTGTACCAACTAAAACAGGCTGATGTTTTTCATGGCAAGCAATAATATCTTTGACAACTGCCCTAAATTTTGCAGCTTCTGTACGATATACTACGTCATGATGGTCAATTCTAATAACTGGCTTATTTGTAGGAATTTCTACAACGTCCATACCGTAAATATTTCTAAATTCTGTTTCTTCTGTTTTTGCTGTACCTGTCATACCACATTTCTTTTTATATTTGTTAAAGAAATTCTGGAACGTAACGGTAGCAAGTGTTTTACTTTCTTTTTTCACTTTTACATTTTCTTTTGCCTCAATTGCTTGATGCAAACCGTCAGAATATCTTCTACCTGGCATGATACGTCCTGTAAATTCATCTACAATCATGACTTCATCATTTTGTACTACATAATTCTGGTCAAGATGCATATTGTAGTTTGCTTTTAAGGCATTGTTAATATGATGTTGTATTTCCAAGTTTTCTGCGTCAGAAAGGTTGTCTACATGGAAAAACTTTTCTGCTTTTTTGACACCCTCTTGTGTCAAAGTAACACTTTTTGCTTTTTCATCTAGGATATAGTCGCCCTCTTCTTGGATTTCTTCCTTTGTGAGTGGATTTAATGCTTCTTCTTCATTTAAGATTTTACCTTTTTTCAGCGTTTTTACAAAAGTATCCGCTATTTTATACATTTCAGTGGATTTTGCGCCTGAACCAGAAATAATCAATGGTGTCCTTGCTTCGTCAATTAAAACAGAGTCTACCTCATCAATGATGGCAAAGTGCAAATCTCTTTGTACCATGCTTTCTTCTCTTACTACCATATTATCACGTAAATAGTCAAATCCTAATTCATTATTTGTTGCATAAGTAATGTCACAAGCATATGCCTCTCTACGCTCGTCTACTGTCATACCTAATTTTTCAAATAGTGGTGTTACCCATTCCGAGTCACGTTTTGCCAAGTAGTCATTTACTGTTACAACGTGTACGCCTTTTCCCTCTAGCGCATTGAGATAAGAGGACAAGGTCGCAACCAATGTTTTACCCTCACCAGTTCTCATTTCTGCAATACGTCCCTGATGCATAACAATACCACCCAAAAGTTGCACTCGAAAGTGGCGCATACCTAATGCCCTATCTGCTGCTTCTCTTACTGCTGCATATGCTTCTGGCATAATTTGGTCAAGTGTTTCCCCTTTAGATAGGCGTTCTTTAAATTCTGTTGTTTTCTGTTTTAATGCTTCATCAGACAATGCTTTATACTCATCTGCCAAGGAATCAATTTTATCTACAATAGGCGTAATACGCTTGATTTCTTTTTCGCTATAATTTCCAAATATTTTTTCTAAAAGACCCATTTAGGTTCACCTCATTATTTTTTTAATTTTACATTCTCTATAGTTTATCAAAAAGCCCCCCTCTATGCAATAGTTATTTCAACTTATGCCTGCTCACTGATTTTACTACTTTTGTTATTTTGTACTTTCTCTTTTGATTTTATCAATCGTATCTTGTTTTGCTGTTTCTCGCAGTTTGCTCAATCTTTCATGTACTTGTGCTTCTTCCCAGCCATATTTTTGCTGTAGCTCATACTCCAGCGGCAACCAGGAAGAAATCGGTGCTTCATTATGCTGTATAACTGCTTCCAATCTATCCAATGCTTTATATATTTTTGCCTCCATCGTCTGCCTTTGTTCCATTTCCTCAAAAAGCAGCAGCATATCTTTCTTTTGTGGCTCAGGCAATCTTTCCATCAATTTGACAATTGCCTTTTCTTCTGTTTTGGAATCCTCTTTTGTTTTTAAAAAAGAGGGTATATCTCCTGTGATGGCTTCCCCTAAGTCATGTATAATACACATTTTGATTACTTTATTAAAGTCTACATTTTCTATTTCTTTTTCCAACAACAGCGCCATCAATGACAATCTCCAGCTATGTTCCGCTACACTTTCTTTTCGGTTGCTAGATGTCCAAGAATGTCTAGTGTTACATTTCATTTTTTCTGCAATGCCTAAAAAATCAATCAATTCTCTATCTGTCATATAATTTCCTTTCCTTTTTTATTCCATAATACACGGCTATTATAACACAAAAAGGAATACGAATGTACTCGTATTCCTTATTTTTCTATTTCTTTTTGTTATCCCTCAATGGCAATATATTTTTTTTGCTCTACTTTCTTTTCTTCTTTTTTTGGTACAGTCAAACGCAATATGCCATTGTCAAATTTTGCTTTGATTTCTTGTTGCTCTACTGCTTCCCCTACATAAAAGCTCCTTGAGCATTGTCCTGTGTAACGTTCCCTACGGATATATACGCCTGATTCGTTCTTTTCCTCTTTTTTCTCATTTTTTACTGCGTTGATAACCAGATAGCCATTTTCTAAATTGGCACTGATTTCGTCCTTTTGAAATCCTGGTAAATCAATATCTATTTCATAGCAATTATCTTTTTCTTTAATATCTGTTTTCATAATGTTTTTGTCATATCCATTCAAAACAGAGTTTTTTCCAAAAAAATCTCTCTCCCAACGTGGGCTGATAAAATCATCAAATAAGTTTTCTCCGAAAATACTAGGTAACATCATAAGTCATTCCTCCAGTTTAAAATAGTTTCTTTTATTTATTGATACATTACTTAAAATGGACTTTTTTGTTCATTTCCTTTGTTCTGTAGATACTATACAACTTTTTGTTAGCACTGTCAAGCGGTGAGTGCTAACAATCTGTAAATAATTTGTAAACTTTTTGTTACTTTTCTCTTTCTATTATATATCATTTTCTTTTTTTTATACTTCCCATACAATAAAATTATTTCTGCAAAATGACCAAATACTACAACACCTATTTTTGTAAAAATATACTGTAGTTTTATTTTAAAAAAAGGATTATATTTTATTTTGATTTTATTTTCTCAATATTGTCTATACTTCAATCATAATGTTTTAGAAAGAGAGGATTATATCATGCAAACACATTTAGAAGAAAATATTATGATAAAATTTCTACAAAAATTTGACGCATTTCCTTTTATAGTCAATTATCAAGGGAATCGTTACACAGTAGGAGAGGGCAAACCAGTTTTTACTGTAAATTTTAAAAAAGAAATTGATGTAAAAGAATTATTAAAAAGCACTTCTCTTGCACTAGGTGAGGCTTATATGCGTGGAGATTTAGAAATGGAAGGGGATTTATACGATGCATTAGACCACTTTTTAGTACAAATAGACCAGTTTTCAACAGACCAGTCTGCACTAAAAAAATTGCTTTTTTCGTCTAATTCCAAAAAAAATCAAAAAAAAGAGGTCTCTTTTCACTATGACATAGGAAATGATTTTTATGAGCTTTGGCTAGACAAAACCATGAGCTATTCTTGCGGCTATTTTAAAAACGAAACAGACACCCTTTACGATGCCCAAGTCAACAAAGTTGACTATATCTTACAAAAATTATATCTCAAAAAAGATATGACATTGCTTGATATTGGTTGTGGCTGGGGCTTCCTTTTAATAGAGGCGGCAAAAAAATACCATATAAAAGGCGTTGGTATTACACTCAGCGAGGAACAATACAAAGAATGTCAGCAACGCATTGCACAAGAAGGCTTACAAAATCAACTTTCTGTAGAACTACTAGACTACAGGGATTTAAACCAACTTCATCAAAAGTTTGATAGAGTAGTCAGTGTGGGAATGATAGAGCATGTTGGACGAGAGCAGTACAGCAAATTCCTTTCTAGTGTGAATGAAGTACTAAATGACCATGGACTATTTTTATTACACTACATCAGCGCCAAAAAAGAACACCCTGGTGACGCTTGGATTAAAAAATACATTTTCCCAGGTGGTATGATTCCCTCCCTTAGAGAAATCATAAACGAATCCGCAGAGTACAATTTTGATGTATTAGATGTCGAAAATTTACGACTACACTACAACAAAACCTTGCTTTGCTGGCGACAAAACTTTATACAACAGTTACCAACGATTCGTACAATGTTTGAGGAAGAATTTATTAGAATGTGGGATTTGTACCTTGCTAGCTGTGCTGCTGCTTTCCATAATGGCGTCATAGATTTACACCAAATCCTGTTTTCTAAAGGCATCAACAACGACTTACCTATGACTAGATGGTATTAAATATAAAAAGTGTTTCAAAGGTAATTTTTCTTTTGAAACACTTTCTTTTTTATTGCGAAAACCGAAAAGGCTAGTCTTCAAACTCTTATTTTACTAATTCTTCTATCCCCCTAAATATTTGCATAACCCCTTTTTTTTGCTCCAAAGAACAACTTTCATAAAACAATATAATTTCATTCGGAAATTCTTCCTTTTTTGTTTCCCCTTTCAAAAGATAATCTGTGCTGACGTGCAAAATATTACTGATTTTAATAATATTTTCTACTGAAAGTCCTGTAATTCCTCTCTCTACCTCACTATAATGTTTTATGGAAATATTTAACTGGTCAGCCAATTGCTCTTGTGTCAACTTTACTTCTTTTCTAATTTTTTTTAGTCGCAAACCCATTTCTTTTTTATAATTCATACCACTCACCGCCTTTTTTACTTTTTCAGTAAAGTATAGCCTAAGCCAAAAAGTAAAATAACAATGTAATACGTTGTGTAAAATATAACTGAATACGTTGTATTTTGTTTTCGATTCCGTTATAATGAATTTACTACAAAATTTTACAAACTTTTTAAAGGCTGGTGATATGTCTATGAAACAATCCAATCTATGCTTTATTACAGCAATTTTTGTATTTATTTGGGAATTTTGGTTTGTCCCTTTTTTTAAAAATATCTTTTTTCATATAAAATACTGATTTTTGTTACAAAGCATAAAAAAGGATTGAAACTAAATATTCAATCCTTTTCTTCTCGTTTTGCTATATTTACATCTCCCGTCTACCCTCCAGCGCTCTTGACAGTGTAATTTCGTCTACATACTCCAAGTCGCCGCCTACAGGCACACCATTTGCAATCCTAGTTACTTTTATTTGTAACGGTTTTAGTAATCTACTAAGATACATTGCTGTTGCTTCTCCCTCTACATTTGGATTGGTAGCAAGTATCACTTCTTCTACATCATCATTTTTTTGCAGTCGATTTAATAATTCTTTTATTTTAATCTCTTGAGGACCTACCCCAATCATAGGAGAAATTGCACCATGCAACACATGATACAAGCCATAATACTGCTTTGTTCTTTCATATGCTGCCATATCTCTTGGGTCTTCTACTACCATAATCGTTTTATGGTCTCTTTTGACATTGCTACAAATCGGGCAAGGGTCATCATCTGTCAAATTGCAGCAAACAGAGCAATATTTTACATTTTCCCTTGCTTCTGTAATTGCCGTTGCCAACGCAAGTGCTTTTTCTTTTGGCATATTGATAATGTGAAAGGCAAGTCTTTGCGCTGACTTTCCCCCTATTCCTGGCAAGCCAGAAAATTCTTCTATTAGTCTCGTAATAGGATTTCCATAATAATTCATATTATTTCTCCTTTTTTATTTCTCTCTATCATGCAACACTTTTAAAAAATAAACTCCTGCACAATAGCTTTCGTCATAACACAACAGCAAATCATATCCTGTATTTTTGAAATGTTGATTACAGGCAGCAATCTGTTTTTCAATATTATCTTTTGCATCGAAATCTACATACAAATTTTTAAGATAGGGCGCAACCATATCAAATAACTCTTTAGGCAATTTTTGTTTTAAAAACGTTGTTACCCTTTCGCTAATGTCTCCCTCATATCCGCCAATCAAAAGACTTTCTCCTTGTACAGCAGAATCATATAAATAAAAAACATCTTCTTCTATTTCCTCATATTTTAAAAAGTCCTCAAATTCTTCTTGGCTTTCTATCAGCAACATTTGTTGTATTGTTTCTTTTTCCATTTTATAAAGCTGTATATAGTCCTTTTTTTCAAAAAGTGCATGAATCATTTGCTTTTTATTGTCTATCATTTTTATCACACATCACATAATTTTTGAATTGCTTCTTGCTGTGTTGTTACAAAAAAGAAATCTTTTCCTTTATTGCTTTCGTAAATAAAATCTTTTAATGCTTTACTTGTATACATAGAAAAATCACCAAAAATCGCTAATTTTACATGGTAATTGATGAGTTTTTGGAATATTTCCCCTGCTAATCCTGTACTTAATTGAAAAAAATCTTCTATAATACATTTTTTGTCTAGTGCTATTTTTCTACAATTTGTCTGATATATTATGTCCATAATAGCATCAATAGCAGAAGTTGCTTCTTTTATCAATATCTCATTCTTTTCTATCACAACAATTTCTACATTATCATTTGTTACTTTTTTCATAAAAATCTCCTCTATTATGCTCTTATTTATGGTAAGGTTCTTTTTTAATAATTTTCATTGCTCTATAAATTTGCTCTAACAATATCACTCTCATCATTTGGTGCGGAAAGGTCATAGCAGAAAAACTAAGCGCTCTATCTGCTCTTTGCAGAACTTCCTCTGACAATCCCAGTGAGCCACCAATCACAAAAATAATATGGCTAACCCCATTCACGCCATCTTTTTCTATTTGTGCCGCCAACTGTTCCGAAGATAGCATTTTTCCCTCTATCGCAAGCGCAATCACTAGCGCATTTTCCTTGATTGCTTTTAGGATTCTTTGTCCCTCTTTTTGCATGACTTGCTTTTCTTCTGCTCTTGTCATGGTTTCTGGTGCTTTTTCATCTGGTAACTCTATCATTTCTAATTTACAATATTTGGATAGGCGTTTGCTATATTCTTCTATTGCTTCTTTCCAATACTTTTCTTTTAGTTTTCCTACACATATGACTGTAATTTTCATAAATAACCTCTATAATTCCATAACACAACCGCCATTTTTCCGCAATGCCATATCTAATTTTAAATATTTTCCTACTTTTATGTTGTTTTGTCGCAATATGTCTTCTACTGTCTGATAGGCTAAACGTGGGTAATTGTTTTCTTTACTCAAATGTCCCAAAAAAACATATTTTAATTTATCAGACATAATCTCACACAACAAATTCCCTGCTGCACGATTGGAAATATGCCCATTTTCTCCTAAAATTCTCTTTTTTAGGTATTCAGGATAGTAACCATTTTTTAACATTTGTTCATCATGATTTGCTTCCAAAAGCAATAATTCACTACCAAACAGTTTTTCTTTTACATTATCTGTGATATGTCCCAAATCAGTCGCTATGGTAATTTTATGATTTTCTGCCTCCATACTATAACCTACAGGCTCTGCTGCATCATGAGGAATAGAAAAAGGACACACACAAATATCATTTACAACACACTTTTC
>CAMXTM010000037.1 GCA_947246775.1 uncultured Clostridium sp.
ATATCTTTCATTTAATCCAAACATGGTTGCTTATGCTATGGCAAAAACTTCTTACAGTGGGGAAATGGTACGAAGTAATCAAAAAGTGATTATTACGATTCCTAGTGCAGAAATTGCAGATGTTGTAATGGCTTGTGGAAGCACTACAGGTCGTGACACAGATAAGGCATCTAAATTTGATATTAAACTTATAGAACTTCCAGAAAGTAGTATCAAAATTCCTGCTCATAGCTGTGTAGCAATACAATGCCATTTAAAAGAATATCATGAAGTAGGTGACCACTATTTATATATTTGTGATGTAGAACAAGTTTATGGTGATGATACTAAAAAAGCCTTGTTCGCATGGAATGGATATGCAGAGGTTGCGCCTGCAATACAACAAAAATAATAAAGTTTTTAGAAAATAAAAATAACAGTAGCGTATTCGAGAGAATACGCTACTTCTTTACATTTCCAACATTTTTTTCGCTTTTTTATATTTTTCTACTCTTTGCCTATCTTTTTCTGTTACATTTTTTATTCTTTTTAAATTCATATTATCCGCTAGGTCTGCCAATTTTACCACTTTAGCAATCTGATTCTGTTTTACTCTTTCGATATAGTCAAAATAATCTTCCCTTTCTTTTTTTGTCAAGCAAACCACAGCATCTACAATTTCCTTATCAAAATCACTCTCTATCAAGCATTGTTGTGTTACTTCTGTATCCTCCAACACATCATGAAGCACTGCTACTATTTTTTCTTTTTCGTTTTCACATCTCAGCATAACCCTCAAGCTATGCAATATATAACACTCTCCTCCCTTATCTTTTTGTCCCTCATGTGCTTTTGCTGCCAACATAATCGCCTTTTCCAGCATATCCATCACCCTTTTTTTATAATATTACACCTTTTTTTATCAAATCACACCACTTTTTACAAAATAAGTGTATAATAAAAAGAAAAGCAAAAAATGAAGAAGGGATTTTTTTTATGATATTTTATTTTTCAGGAACAGGAAATTCTTTGTATACTGCTGAAAGACTTTCCACTTCTTTACAAGAACCGATATGCAATATCGCACAAGCAATACAAGAAAAAAAATTTAGTTACATACTCTCAGAAGAAGAACGTTTAGGTTTTGTATTCCCTGTATACGCTTGGGGGATTCCAAAACCAGTTGCTACTTTTTTAAAAAATATAGAAATTTCCTCTATCGCCCCCTATTATACATTTGCTGTTATCACTTGTGGCGACAGTATAGGATTGACAATGGACACACTTAAAAAATTATTAAAACAAAAAAATATCTATTTAAACAGTGGTTTTTCTCTCGCTATGCCCGACAACTATGTTGATTTGATGTCATCAGCAAGCAACAACAGTTAGAAAAACTCGACCAAGCAGACAACATGATATACAAAATTGCAAAAATGATTGCGCTAGAAAAAGATGACTTTTTCCGTGTAGAAACAGGAAAATTTGCTTTTTTAAAAAGCACACTTTTCAATTATTTATTTTCTGAATTTTATACTAACACAAAACGCTTTTATATCACTGGCGACTGCACAGGCTGCGGAAAATGTGAGTCTATTTGTCCTGCCAATATGATACACATGGATTCGGAAAAACCTCGCTGGGACGAGGGCAACTGTTATATGTGTCTTGCTTGCCTAAATCATTGCCCCAAAAAAGCAATACAATACACCAAAAATACAGAAAAACATGGTCGTTATGTCAATCCACGTCTATAATATAAAACTCCCCTAGTTCATTACTAGAGGAGTTTATTTTTTACAATCCTAATGTATCTTTTCCTGTGTATTTTTTCCATGCAGAAACAAAATCACCTACTGCCTTTGCAGTATTTGTATTATATATCAATTTTTCCATTAAATCTACACTAATTGTTACTGCATCAATGCCATTTACCATAAGCTCTTTTACTTGCATCATATTTTTAAAACTTGCTGCAAGCACCTTACAATCTATATTTTGTTCTCTAAACGCTTTTTGTATCTCCAATGCCGCTTTGACACCATCTATTTCTAAATCGCAAATTCGATTAACATATGGTGCTACATATGCTGCCCCACAATTTGCCGCCATAAGCGCCTGCTCTACAGAATAAATACCTGTAGCAAGCGTTCTTATATTTTCATCTTTTAAAAGTTTAATTGCTTTTAAGCCATTTGCTGATGCTGGTATCTTGACAATAATATTTTTTCCTAATGACATCAGTTTTTTTGTTTCTTCTATAATACCTTCTACTTCATCTGATATGACTTGCACAAAAAGTGTTTTATCTTTTGGTACAACTTCCACAAGTTTTAAAATATTCGCTTTGTCATTTACAATAATCGTTGGATTGCTTGTCACTCCTGTTATATTATACGCCTCAACATATTCTTTGATTTTTTCATAATTTGCACTATCTAAATAAAATTCCATACTGCTTATTCCTCCTCACAACATATCGCTTTTGCTGTTATACTATCCGTAATTAACACATTTATAATTCCTGTAGAAACAGCTACTTTAATTGCTTTTACTTTTTCTTCTCCAAACGCAATACCTACTCTAGTAGGTACTTTTTTTACTTCTTCTAGGGTAACTCCTATTACTCTATCATTAAATTCACTTTCTAATGTATTACCATATTTATCATATACTCTGCCTACAATTTCTCCCTCTCCGCCTTGTTTTGACAAATTCAATATCATATCTCTTTGCTCACAATCTAATATTGCTATAGAAGAATTTTCAGCCAAAGCGCCTATGCCAAATATTCCTATGTCGCAATCTTTTGCTTTCTGTAACACATTTTTTATTTGTGGTTCTTTTAAAAGCATTTTTTTTGTTTCTATATTTTTTACATACATAGGTGAAGCAAAATGATAACTTATGCCATTTACCATTTCTGCTAATTTTGATGAAAGTAAACTCGCATAACTTAATGCTAAATCATTACTATGCGCTGTCTCAGGCAGCATTGTTCCTAAAAATGGAACAACTTCTATATTTTTTGCTCTTACTTGATTCCCTACCTTATACTCATCAAATACATCAACTATTTTTTTAATCATATGCCCCCAAGCAATTCCTACTGTTACATTACTTTTTAGCACTCTTGAAATGTAATAGGCAGCCTCTTTTGCTACAGCAGCATCTCTTTGCTCTATATCATATACCTTTACAGCAATGACTTCTTTTAATTGATATTTTTTTTCTAAATTCTTTTCCAGCTCAATAAAATTTTCTGTCGGAAAATCAATAACAATTTTTACATATCCCTCCTTTTTCGCCTTTGTTAATGCCCTAGAAACTGTCGTACGTGATACATTTAGCTTTTTAGCAATTTCATCTTGTAACATTTCTTGTTGATAATACATATCAACTACTTTCATTAAAAATCTTTCATCGCTTTTTATAATATCGCTTCACCTCTTTTGCACATATAACACATAATGTAATTACGTTCATCTTTATTATACTACTCTATTTTTTATTGTCAATCTATTTTTTATTTTTATGATAATTAAAACAAATAAAATACGACACCTTTTTATTATTGTATTGACAATATATGACTTTTATAGTATGATTACGCTATAGTCATACTAATTAAGTAGGAGAGTGATAACAATGCAAAAAAAATATCTTATTACAACAGTGGCTACATTTGGTGTTTGCATATTGTGTTTTATGGTATATCTTTTTCATACACCCAAAGTTACTATGCAAGACAGTGACCTAAATACAAGCGAATGGACAAACATTTACCAAACAGCAAACTCCAATGATTTCAGCATTATAAATGATGCAAACAATGATGATATGATTGTTTGTAGAATACTCGACAAACAACAAAATATCATTCAAGAGCCTTTTGCTGTAGAACTTGGCGAAAAAAAAGAGCTGCTTTCTTTACAAAGCGACTGCATTATACAGGCACAAGCAATACAAGGAAATTACCGAATTAGAATTTTAGAATAAATTACATAAATAATCTGATACAGCATGATATTTTTTATTATGCTGTATTTTTTTATATCTATTATTGACAATATATGACTTTTATAGTATAACTATACTATAGTAATACTAATTAAATAGGTACTACTATAAACTATATTATGAAAGGGGCGTACAAACGACATAATTATCAAAAGCATAAAATTTTAAATGGAAAGGGGCTATACTATGTATATCAATACAACATCATTTGCAAGCACTTTTTTATCAAAAAAGCAAAATACAACTATCACAAACAGTTTGCAAAAAAATTTAGAAAAAATTGCAAACCATGTTAATGAAAAACAGTGCGAAAATCAAAAAATTGAGCAAAAAAACTTTGAAAATGTCAAAAAAGAAACCGTATTTGTAGCAGAACAGCAGCAACAGATGCAATCTATTGAGGACATTGTAAAAGTAGATGACAAAACCACATTAAAAGAATTTGTTGCAATGTTATGCAGCGCTAGCCGTACTGCTGACAATTATTGTCAAGAAATTGAACAGTTTCAAGACGCTTTACAGCAATTTGACAAAGAAATACAGTCTTATCAAGACATGATAAACGACCCATCAAAATTAAAAGATGGTTTAACGATTGCAGATGCTATGGACTACTTAGAGCAAATCAAACAAAAAAAACAAGACTATGTTAAACAAAAAAGTGATGAATTTCAAAACAGAAGTGAATTTCATACAGCGCTTCTCAAAGGTACACTTGGTTGCAGCAATATTGTTTCTCAAAAAGAACTAGACAGTTTGCTATTTCACAATACAGATGATGTCTCTCAAGAATTAGAGCGCATCTCCAAAGGAATCCATACTATCAAAAACAGCATCGCAGACACACTAAAAAATATCATGGATAAACTGGAGCAAAAAGGAGAATCAACACAATTTATTTTATATAACAAAAATGGTCAAAAAGATGATATAACACTTCAGCTATGGCAATTAGAAAAAAAACAAAGTGAATTAAATTATTTTATTTGACAACAGGAAAGGGGCATGATTTATGAATACAGGTATGATACAAAATTTAATTGGTGCAGGCAATAGCTTAAAACTTGCTTCTGTCTCTATGAATGTTTATACACAGGCAAAGCTTAACGGTGACGAACAAACTATGAACAGAGCAATGGGCTATACCATAAATTCTACAAAACAGGCACAAAAATATAGCGAAAATTTAGAGCAGTATGCAAAGGCTGACCAACAAGAAAATGCAGAAAAAGTTGAGGCAGAAAAGGCAGAAGCTCTTGCAGAGAAAAAAGCAGAAAATAAAATAGAAAATGAAATCAAAAAGGAACAACTATATTACAATACTGAAAATACAGACAATGTACAATTTAGCGAACAGGCAAAACAATACATTGCGCAGCAAGTAAAACTTGCTACCAAAAATAATCTTGTTACAGAAACTCCAAAAACTTACAGTGCTACAGGAGAAATAGAAAATAATATAGATGTTCCAGAATTAGATATTATCGTATAAATTTTTATAGGCAGAGGTATTTTATCTCTGCTTGTTTTTATTTTGCAATCTTAATAAAAACGTAAACAATCTTAATAAAAATGTAATAGATAAACGATTACTTTAATATTACAATTATAGTAATACAAATACTACAAAAATATCCTAAAAATACATGAACCAAAAGGAAGTGTTTATCATAAAAAAACTACTACTTACTACAGCAACTATTTTTACAGTAATTTATTTTATTTTTATCTTTGTCAGTGCAGCACAACAAAATACAAATTTCTTTTATACAGAAAAACAAATACGACAGTATGAACAACAACAATATCAAAAAATTCAAAATGATATAGAAAATATTCATGCTGAAATTGCACAATATCAAAAAACGCACCCACAATTACGCATTTTTGTAAATGGGGAACAAAAAGAGATTGTCCAATATGCTTACAATGATAAACAATATTTTTTACCTGTGCGTTGGCTTGCAGAGCAACTTCATTACAACATTACTTGGAACAATGACACCAAAACAGCACAACTACAAAATCAAAACAACACCATTTCTTTTACAGAAAATGACAATCATATGCTTATTAACGGAAATCGTATTGAAATGGAATATGCTTCAATGCTTTCTGATGGTTCTTTGCTTGTGCCAATTCCATACGAAAGTAGTTTTCTAAAAACTGCAAAAAACAACGATACCAACGCACTTTACATTATAGAGCCTCAGCGCATTTTATATGAAAATAAAACTTTAGGGATTGGGGTACTTATGCCTGAGGGCTATCAAAATAATTGCTTTAAAGTAACAGAAAACAACAGTGATACTAATACAATCATACAGTTTTTTGATTCTGAGGGAGAAATGTTAATTTTTTCATTGTGGTATGGCAATTTAGACTACTGGGAAAAAGAAGTAAAACCAACTTTTTCTATTCCTTATACAGAAGTTTGCCAAAATAATAACCATATCCTATTGTGTGTCAATACTTCTGATGTGCAGTATGACAGCGACACCAAAAAAGCAATCTACGAAACCTTACTCCAGTTAAAACAAAAAATATATGATAGTGTTTATTTTTTTACAGAATAAAATAGTATCAAACTTAGGAGGGAAGTATCATGAAAAAAATATTTGCAATAATACTATCTTGTAGCATGATTTTTGGAAACATGGCTACAACATTTGCTATGACAAAAGAAGACGACCTAAACTATCAAAAAGTAATACAACTCTTAAATGAAATGCCTGATTTCTATAGTGGATATTATATGGTCGCTGATGACTTACATATTATACCGCTCCGAAATGGAAAAGACATAAAAGAAATTTTAGATTTTACAACAATTAAATACAAAAAAATTGTCATTGACATTCCCCAAAAGTATAGCGTAAGCCGATTAAATCAAGCATTTGAAATATTGCGCAACAAAAGAGACGATTTAGGCATTACAAAATATGGTATTGATATTAGAAATAACGGTTTAGAAGTCGCCGCAAAAGAGTGGACAGAGGAAAAAAAACAGCTCATACAGAAAGTAACTAATATTGAAAATATTACTTATGTAACTGAAATAGGTGACAACAGTTCCAGCCAATTTGAGCCAAGAACAGAAAATACAGAAAGAACAGCCACAGTTCAAAAAGAGAACATACTACAGCCCAGAAAACAAAGAGAAGCAAAATTAACACTCAATAACAAAAATTACATACAAAATGGAGAAAATAAAGTATTTTTAGAAGCGCCCTATTTGTCCCAAACAGGCAAAACAATGATAGCAGCAAAAGACTTTTTTACTATGATAGGTATGCCCGAACAAACCATATTTGATAAAACACAACAAGAGGAGCAATTTTTCCAAGTAAGAGATGGTCACTTTGGTAATTTTCAAATTTTTATTGAAAAAAATGGTGTCATTGATATGGGTATCGAAACATGGGAAGATGACAAAAGAAACTATAAAAGATTTTTGCAAAGTATAGATGTAGAATGCAAAAATGATGTGCTATTTCTTCCAATGTCTGATATGTTGCAATTTTTAGAACAAAACTTTTACGAATTTTATAACGAAATCACTTGGGACAACAACGAAAAATCTATTTTACTCAAAACACCTGAATTGTTTGACTATGACATTGCATTAGACCAACAAGTTTACGCAGCAGGCACAGATACGATTACAGCACAAATATATAACTATGGACTAGGCGAAATTTGTTTTGGAGAAGATTTTTGTATTGAAAAGTGGGACGGCAGCAAATGGATACAATATTACAGACCAACTTGCATTGATGATGTTGGTTATAGTTCTTTGCCATTTTATAAAGTTTCAAAACAAAGAAAATCAAAAAAACCATTTACCGCAGGACAGTATCGATTAAAAGAAGTTTCTATGTCTTATGATTTTGCTGATTTTCAGCATATTAAGATTGCTCCCATTGCTTATTTTACAGTAGAATAATGTCTTAATAAAAACGTAAATAATCTTAATAAAAATGTAATGGATAAATTACTTCTTTAGTGGTATAAGTATAATATAGTTATATGATTGTAATAGACAGTAAAAAAATCCTTTTTTGGTATTGCTTTAAAAATCCATTTTATGGCTTATATTGCCAATTTTTTATATAAGCATATAAAAATATACACAATACCACAAAAACGGCGTAAAATACCCTTTTAAAGCGCTAAAAAGAGCATTAAAAATAACTTGATAGAAAGGAAGTATATATTATGAAAAAATTGATTGCATTTGCCTTTACTTTTATTATAACAACTACTACAATAATACCTTGTTTTGCTATGGACAGCAACGACATTGCTTTCGCTCATTATTATGATGTAACAGCACAGCAAGATGGCAGCATTACTATAACAGATAGGAATGGTGTTTGTATGGAAGGGCTTGCCTATGAAAAAGATAACTGTATTATGCTTCCTCTAAAAACAGTTATCAACACAGAAAACAAGCACTATACCGCAAATAGACAGGCAGTATATACAAAAAATCAAGATACTGCAACCATTACACTAGACGGCAAAGAAATTACATTTTTTGAGGGCAAAAGAGAAGTTACCATTGATGGCAAAAAAAGAGGACTCTATACTGTGCCTGATATAAAACAAAATGATGTATTTGTTGCAACAGAAGATTTATATGTCTTATTAAGTATGCATACTAGAACTAATTCTAACAAATTTATTTGGGAACCTGGCAGCAAACAAATTGGCTGGTATTTTAGAGGTGATGATGGCGCTCATATCAACAATACAGAGTATGAACAAAAAAAATATAGACTATCTGTAGAATATGATGGAACGCTTTTTGAGGGGAAATTTGAAAAAAATATGCCTGCTTATCAAAAAAATAATCATTTTATGATTGGTTTAAAAGAGATTTCTTACTTTGTGGAGCCTAAAATATTACTAGAAACCAATTGGGACCAACAAAACAATCAATTGTTTATTAAAACATGGGACGGCAATGCAAAAGATATTGTATTGCAAAAAGACAGCAATATTATGACAGTAAATGGTGTTGCAGTAAAAATGGAAGAAAAAGCAGAAATCAAAAATGACTGCTGGTACATTCCTATTACAGCATTATTTGATATATTAGACATTCCTCAGCAAAATATTGATTGGATAGAAAAAGGAAAAAATGTATCTATCGTATATTAAACAAAAGTAGTATCATTGCAGAGGGGGAGCATTGCCATGAAAAAGAAAAATGTAATACTGACTTTATTGTGTTGTCTGTTATATTGTGTCACCGCATTTGCGGCTAACAATACAACAATCGAAAAAGCAATTGGTGTCCAAAATGCTTCAGACATTACGATGGTTTGCATTGAAAATGAACAATATAGCACTATTTTTCATGTGGTTGACAAAAGTGAAATCCAACAGCTATATCATAAGCTCATCAATACAGCAGTAGAAAAAACAACAGACACTGCTGATATTTGGGGAAAAGGGTTTAATGGTTGGTATAGTGTAAGGTTCTATCAAAAAGAAGATAAACTAATGACAGAATTTTATGTTTCTGGAGATATGATATTTACGCAAGATGATGCCTTTTTCTCTGGAAGTAATCAGTACGGAAAAGAAAACGAATTTTGCAAATACATTGAGGAAATCGAAAAAATAAAACAAAAATATTTTGCTGATTTAAAACAAAATGAAATTTACAATAATGAAGTCATTGTAGAGTACGAAAAATTAAATTACAAATGGGGCAAACCTTATTTTAATCAAAAGAATCAGCTAATGGTGCCTTTTCAAGAACTAAATACTGCTTTAAACACACAGGCAAGTTATGATGTCAAAACACAGTTGGTTTCTATTCGTAGGGGAGAACCTATACCACTCTATGGAGAAGTCACAGACGAAATTGTATATGTACCCGTAAAAGCACTTGCAGAAATGGGAGAATATGATATTTATTGGGACGAGGAACTAAAAACAGCATTACTCACCAAAAATAACAGAATAGAATTATGGAATCAAAGAAATCTTTGCCCTCCACAAACGCACATTGAAACACAAGATTTTATTGTAGATTTGCCTGATAGTATAACCTATGAAAAAGATGAACTAGAAGATAATAGTATGCATCTTTATAGAGTAAATACACCAAACTCATCTTATATAGGTCGTATTAAAAAATATACTGATGATGACAAAGACTTTGATTTTGCGCAGCAACAAAAGAATGGAAAAATAGGAACAATAACAAGCCATTTTTTAAATATGATGGGAATGACCTATATAACAGAATTTAACATTGATATGATGGCAGGTTCTTCAAAATATGCTGATATGGAAATTTGGCTTGGTAGGGAAGATTTTGACGAAATGTATTATTTCTTTGTAAATGGAAAAGATGTCTATGTTTTTTATTTTAGACAAAACAAAATTGATAGAGAAGAACAACAAAAAATTCTTTCTACTTTCCAATACAACAAAAATTAAAAAATTTTAATAAAATATACAATAGAAATGCGATATTATACAAAAATGCAAGCTGAATAATATGTAAACTATCACGATATGAAAATAAAAAAACTCTTTTTATGTAATATAAAATAAAAATATAGTAAAAAAATAAAAATTAATTTTTTTTATTTCTTTTTATCAAAATTATTGTTGAAAAATTCTATAAAACATAGTAAAATAGAGAAATTTCCTAAAAGTTTAACTTTTAGGAAATTTTTTAATAAATAGCATTGTTGCAATATTTTCTATTGCATTTTTGTTCTATTCCGTTTATGATAGATATAGTAGTTAGGAAAATGTTTTAGTAAACCTAATATAATATTGATATAAAAAAATAAAAAAATATCTTGACTACTAGGTTTATTATACATATAATAAAATATGAAAACTATCAAACTAGTTTTTGATAGTCTAATAATATTTATACTTAGAAAAGGAGATGACACACATGAAAATATTTGATTCAGAATTAAAAGTATTAAAAGTGTTATGGGAAGAAGAAGAGATTAGAGCAAGTCAGGTTTGTAAGATATTGGAGGAAAAAATACATTGGAACAGAAACACAACCTATACTGTAATTAAAAAATGTATAGAAAAAGGATATGTAGAAAGAATAGAGCCTCACTTTGTTTGTAAAGTATTGATTTCCAGAAAAGATGTGCAAAAACAAAGTATCTCTGATATGATAGGCAGACTATTTGAAGGTTCAAGCAGCGAATTTCTCAAAACATTTTTAGAACAAGGCAACTATTCAGAACAAGAAGTAGAAGAATTTAAAAAAATAGTAAATGAATCAAAATAATAAAATGGCAATATTTTTATAGCATATCATAAATATTGGCGATATTAAAATAAAAAACTTCTCAA
>CAMXTM010000038.1 GCA_947246775.1 uncultured Clostridium sp.
AGACGAATACAATATTGCAAAATCATAGTCAATTTTTAAAAAATTTCCTTATTTTTCAAATAAATTTGCTCTGTTTTTAACAAATATTACAAATTTATATTTTTTTCTCTCATTCCTTTTAAATTATCTGTTTTTTTGTTATAATACTACAAATAACTAACTTATAAACTAGCATTGTCACGATTTACTGACAGAATAGGAGAATTGCTATGGTAAATTGCTCACCGTTTCAAAAAAAGCATAAACAGCTTTTAGATTTTTTTAGCAAGAGTTTTTTTGAAGTATACGACCACATGGATAAGCAAGTACAGCCTGCTTTATTAGAAATCGCTCCTGTTTCTGCTCTCATTCCAGAAACAAATTTATCGCCCTCTGTGGCTTTTCGTATTGATTTTTCAAAAAAACTTACAAAAGAAAATGTGTACGTTTATATGTTAACTTTAGATAAAACAGAGAATAATACACCAAAATTTCAATATCATTTATTAGAATATTCTTTGCAAAAACACCCCTTTATTGAGGATTTAAAAATAATATTGGATTACTGTTACCCTGATTGCGAAATGTCCGAAAATGGCAAGTTTTTAAAAAAAGACGAAGACATTTTATTACAAAAAATTTCAAGAGCAGAACCAGAGTATTTAAACTATTTGACACAGCTTTTAAACAATATGGAGTTTTTAAATCCTTTACCCGCTATTTATACAGTACGGGTACAACCAGATGAAAAAGCAGCCTCTTTTTTTAATAAACCAACAAAACAAATATTATATCAAATTATTGATTGCATTATAAAAACGGCTTGTTATGAAATTACAGAAGCACTTGGTGCTGACCCAGGATATTTTACGCCGAATATGTTTTATCAGTTTTTACAAAACAATATGGACACAGAAGATATTTTTATTACATTATATGAACGTGTAGACATTGACATCTCCCAAATATGGGAAATTCCTTCCGTAGAATCTTTTACAGAAGAACAATCAATCCTTGCGTCTTCCTTCTTTTTTATGGGAATGCTATTGGATAAATGGTTTTTAACACCACTTGGAGATTTTTTACAGATTATACAACCGATTTATTATTTGCCATTTTATTTTATCCCTACAATCAATCGTATGGCAAATTTAATTGTATCAAAATATCCTTTGCAATCTGAACTATACTCTCCTTGTTCTGTATATGATTTGACAACAATTGGGGAAATCGTTTTAGACAAAAAAGGGAAAAAACAACCTTTACCAGTTCATTTGGATTTTTCCCAAATATTAGATGCCATTATACACCATACTGAAATAGATTTGCTTGAAAAAACAATACAGCAAAATATAGATAATAATATCCTCGTTTGCCCTATTAAAATTACAATTGCAAAACAGCCAAAATATTGGAAAATACTTGAAGTGCTAGACAATGCCTCATTGTATGACATCTGTAAAGAAATTTGTTCCCTGTTTGATTTAACAGAAATTTCTAACTATAGCATTACAACAAACATAAAAAATAGTTTCCCTCTCTTTCAGGGCAGCCCTTTAAAACACAAAAGTCAAGATTCTTTTCCTTTTTTGCCTTCTTCATTTTCTGCTGGCGATGTCCTTTACCTTACACCAGAAAAAGATACGAATAGACAATTAAAATTGGAATTTTTACCAAAGCAAAAACAAATTCCTTTTATACTATATCCTCGTTTGAGAAAACAAAGCAGTAGTATGAAAGCAAACCCATTTGATATTAATTAAATTTATTATATTTTATTGAATCATTTAAGAAAGAAGGTTTTAGAAATGATGCACCAACATGGCGGTGACTTAGACGCAATACAAAAAAAATATAATATACCAAAAAAAGAAATTATAGACTTTAGTGGAAATATTAACCCTTTAGGATTTCCAGATTCTGTAAAGCAGATTTTAGCGCAAAATTTAGATGTTCTTTCTGTCTATCCTGACAAAAATTACACTGCTTTAAGGACAGCAATAGGCAATTATACAGGTGCTGATTTAGAGCATATTGTGGTAGGAAATGGTTCTACAGAACTCATTTCTACCTTTATAAAAACTTCTAATGCAAAAAAAACGCTGATTTTAGGTCCTGCTTATTCAGAATATCAAAGAGAAGCAGAACTCTGTGGTAGCAGTTACGAATATTTTGCATTACAGGAACAAG
Organism: uncultured Clostridium sp.; assembly: GCA_947246775.1. GTDB lineage: Bacteria > Bacillota > Clostridia > Lachnospirales > Anaerotignaceae > Coprocola. The sequence goes on from CAMXTM010000038.1 coordinate 2,170, forward strand.
AGCAATTTTTTATCAATGTACCAAACTTGCTTTCTGCCCTGACCCCAGAAATTGGTTTATTTATCCTTTGCAACCCTAATAATCCTACTGGAACAGTTGCTACTACAGCACAATTGGAACAAATACTACAACACTGCCAAAAAAACAATACTGCTGTTATGATAGACGAAACATATATGGAATTTTGCGACAATTTAGAGCAATGTTGTGCCATTCCTCTTGTTAAAAAATTTGACAATTTGTTTGTTATTCGTGGTACATCTAAATTTTTTGCTGCTCCAGGACTACGTTTGGGCTATGGTATTTCAAGCAATCAAGCCTTTTTGCAAACATTAAAAGAACATCAAGACCCTTGGAGCGTTAATAGTATTGCCGCTTTTGCTGGAGAATTACTTTTTTCAGACAAACCATTTATAAAACAAACACAAACGCTTATTTCTACAGAAAGAAAGCGTTGTACTGAATTATTGCAAAATTTAAAACACATTACAGTATATCCCTCTAGTTCCAATTTTATACTGTTAAAGTTAAACACAGACAAAATAGATGCTCACAAAATATTTGAAACACTCATACAAAAAAAATTGTTAATTAGAGATGCTTCTTCTTTTACTTTTTTAGATGATACCTTTTTACGCTTTTGTATTCGTATGCCAGAGCATAATACTACACTGCTAAATGAATTAAAAGCGTTAATAGAATAATCGTATGATAATTTTTTTAAAATATCACATACTAAGCAATGTGTCACATACATCAAAAACATGAATTCTATAGGATAAAAGACTTCCTAAAATATAGTAAAATTATGAAAGGAGTCAAAAAATTGCACAACTCAATCACAGAAGCAGAACTAGTGCATAAATTATGCACTATTAAAAAAACATTAGATAAATCAAAACAAGAATTTTTTAATCTTGTCTTCTTAGATAATGAATGTTATTTCCGTTTTTTAAATGAATTAGTTTGCCCCAATGGTCAAACCATTTCAGATATATTAAACGAATTGGAATATTGTATTCCGTTTTCTTTGACAGATGACAGTTTTTCCTTATTTATGTCCTCTTGCAGTGCCAGTGACATAGAAAAAATGGAAGCACTCAGACGCGGCTTTATCCAAAGTTGCAAAAATGATTTTTTATTACTTTTATGCCACATAACAGATAAAGAACAATGGCAACACACGATAGAAACCTGCGAACAACTTCGCAAAAAAAATCGTACTACTTTTAAACAAAAAGGTCTGAACAAATATGATTTACAATGATGGAAAACCTTATTACAGTCTAAACGCCGCTTACAGAGAGCGTTTTGGCAAAAAAACAGTCAAAATTTCATTAGATGCAGGCTTTACTTGCCCCAATCGTGACGGAACATTAGACACAAGAGGTTGCATCTTTTGCAGCGCCAGAGGTTCTGGAGATTTTGCTGCAATCGGCAATTCAATAGCAGAACAAATAGAATATGGCAAAAAACAACAAAAATGGCAGGGACTTTCTCCCTGCTATATTGCCTATTTTCAAGCGTTCACAAATACCTATGCTCCTGTAGCAAAACTAAAGTCTCTTTATGAACAAGCGCTTTGTTGCAATGATATTGTGGGTATTTCAATCGCTACCCGCCCTGACTGTTTGCCAAAAGAGGTGATTGCTCTTTTAGAGGAAATCAATCAAAAAACAGCTCTTTGGCTAGAACTTGGTTTACAAACAATACACCAACCTTCTATAGAACTAATCCGTAGAGGCTACAGCAATGATGTTTTTGAAAAGGCAGTTATGGCACTTTCTCAAAAAAAGATAGAAATAGTAGTACATATTATCTTAGGACTACCCCATGAAACAAAACAGGATATGCTCTCTACTATAGAATACATCAATCAATTTCCTATAAAAGGTGTAAAACTACAGCTACTTCATGTCCTCGAAGACACTGATTTAGCAGACTATTACCAAAAGGGAAATTTTAATACCCTATCACTAGAACAATATGTTGATATTGTATGTGATTGTATCGAACATTTACGCAAGGATATTGTAATCCACAGACTAACAGGAGATGGTAACGCAGAAAAACTCCTTGCTCCCCTTTGGAGCAAACAAAAAAGATTGGTACTTAATACCATACACAAAACCCTAAAACAAAGACATTCTTTTCAGGGGAAAAAATACCTAGCCAAAAAATAGTTGTACCAACTTTTGTTTTATTATATACTTATAAAATAGAGAGAGTAAAACACATTTAAATAGAGCCAATAAAAAAACTTTCTCATGAAATTGGAAAGGAAGTGGCAACAAATGGACTATTCTGTCAATCAATTAGCAGAAAACAAACTCATTCTATTATACCTTATTCAAAAAATGGCATTTCCTCTTTCTAACAGCGAAATATGCCAATTTGCACTAGAAAAAAATTATATGGACTATTTTTCTGCTCAGCAATATCTTTCAGAATTAGTTGAGGCACATTTGTTGAAACAAAATAAACATAAAAATGATACTCGTTACACCCTTACTCAAAAAGGCAAAGACATGATTCATTACTTTATATCTCATCTCTCAGAAAATATAAAAAAAGAAATTGACAGCTATGTACAGCAAAATAAAAAAAGAATACATACAGAATCAGAAGTAACAGCTCGTTATTTTTTACAGCCAAACAATGACTACTTAGTAAAATGTACCCTCTGTGATGGCGATGGTACAAACTTAATGGAAATTAGTTTACCTGTTGCCACAAAAGAACAGGCAAAATGGATTTGTGACAACTGGAAAAATAACATCACACGCATTTACGGTACTATCTTAAATGCTCTTATCAGTGAAAAAAAATAAACTAAAAATGCTCTCAGGCAAGTTACCTCAAGAGCATTTTTTTTATTATCCTTTTTTGATTTGTAAAATTTGTTCGTACTGCTGTTTTGTAATTTTACCCAATGCTACATATCTTTCCAATTGCTGTTTTGTAACAAAATTTCTTTCATATCTCTTTTTTAATGTTTCAAACATATTTCTCCCCTCCTTTCCATAAGTGAGTATTTTTGATGTTTATCCGTGTTTTATCCTAGTATTACAAAGCAACACATAAAAAAATTACTTTTCCAATATTGCCAGTTCCAAATCACTTATCTGTTGCGCTAACATTTGTCTTTCTTGTTGTGCTTCTATATTTTCTAGTTCTATATCCGTCAAACACTGCATTAACATTTCTGTATCTGTCTCAGGTACTTCTACCTTTCTTCTCTCTACTTCCTGCCACATTCCATTGACATATTTTTTACCCAATGGAGATGCTTCCTCTTCTGTCAAAAGTATCATATCCTCTGCTTCGATTTCTCCTGACAAATACGAGTCCGCAATACAAACACCATTTACATTGATTTGTGCATATCTCATTCAAACTCCCTCCTTTTAATAAAATTCTATTACTTGATAACTAACCAAACCATTGCCTATCGCAAGTGTTGCACGGCTAGTATTATAAGTAAAACTAGTGGAATTTACTGCACTAATATATCCCCTTACCGCTGAAGAACTACCGCTATATCCAGAACTTGCACCACCATTTAGTATAATAAATGTTTTAGATGGTGTAATCGTAGAAAGATTGATTTTAATTCCTGTCGCAGTAGCAGCATCTGTTGGCGTTTCTTCAAAAGTTCCCCTTTGCACACTCTTAATACCAACACCACTTGATACTGTACTTAGCAGTTTATTGAGTTTTGCCATTACGGTACCTGCGTTCGTTGTGCCTCCTGTATTATTCGTTTGTCCAATTGTTGTTGCCAAAGTATCAATTTTTCCTGCCCTTGTAGTTGTCCAGTCTGTCAAAATTTTATTTAATTTTGCCATCACTGTGCCTGCTGCTGTCGTACCTCCTGTATTTGCTGCCTGCCCTATCAGATTTTTGATTTCTGTTTCACTCAACAATGATGCATTTAATTTCCCCATCACCGTACCTGCCAAGGGCGTACCCCCCGTATTACTTGTTGTACCAATTAAATTACTAATCTTATCAATTGTGTCTGCACGGTTATCTGTCCATTCTGCAAGCATTTTATTGAGCTTTGCCATCACTGTGCCTGCTGTCGCTGTACCCCCTGTATCCGCCTGTTTTCCAATCAATCCACTAATATCTATTACTGTTGCGTCTAACTGAATCGTTTTTTGATTCAATTTGTATAATTCCTCATCTACCATATCCATATTGTCATTGATGTGGTTAACATCATAAAAATCTTTGTCATCTGGCTTGAGAAGATTATAATTTTTTGTGTATGAACCATATTCTGATTTCATAACTACTTACTCCTTTCTTTTTTTATTTTTATAGGAACTTCTATTGTTACAAATTTATAATAAAAAGCAAAAAGTATCAAAAAGTATCAACTTTTCCAAAACATTAAAAAATAGTATAAAAAAAGGAATAATTGTTTATATTTTAGTCGTTACACTGATATTGTAAAAAGCATTGCATTTCAACATAGAAATTGTTATAATTTTAGAGGTTATGGAGAATGATATACAACACCTTTTTTTAGGAGGACGAATATGTTAGAATTAAAAAATATATGCTATTCTGCACAAGGCAAAGAAGGTATCTTAAAAGATATTAGTTTAACCATTGAAGATAACAAATTTGTTGTCATTACTGGTCCAAACGGTGGTGGAAAATCAACCCTAGCAAAGTTGATAGCTGGTATTATTTCACCACAAAGCGGTCAAATCTTACTAGATGGACAAGACATTACTTCCCTTTCTATTACAGAAAGAGCAAAAGCAGGCATCAGTTTTGCCTTTCAACAACCTGTACGCTTTAAAGGCGTAACGGTACATGATTTAATTACTTTAGCATCTGGACAAAATTTAAGCACAGCCGCCGCTTGTCAATATCTTTCTGAAGTAGGGCTTTGTGCCAGAGACTACATTGACAGAGAAGTCAACGCAAGCCTTTCAGGTGGAGAACTCAAAAGAATCGAAATTGCAACCGTATTAGCAAGAAAAACAAAAGTTTCTCTTTTTGATGAGCCAGAAGCAGGAATTGACCTCTGGAGTTTTAAAAATTTAATCAATGTTTTTGAAAAAATGCACGAAGAAATTCAAGGCTCTATTGTCATTATTTCTCATCAAGAAAGAATTTTAAATATTGCAGATAAAATTATTGTACTTTCAAACGGAGAAATTATCAAACAAGGCGCAAAAGAACAAGTATTACCTACTCTTTTAAACCAAACAGAAGGCTGTCGCTTTATGAAGGAGGAAGACTAATGGACGCAATATTAAAATCACTTTTAGAACAAGTTTCAGATTTACATGATATTCCTGTAGGCGCTTACAACATTCGCAACAATGGACAAAGTGAGGGCAGAAACTCTACTGCAAATATTCAAATCGTAAGCAAAACAGACGGCAAGTCTGGTATTGATATTATCGTAAAAGAAAATACAAAAAATGAAAGTGTTCATATCCCTGCTATTATTACAGAAGCAGGTATCAATGATTTAGTATACAATGATTTTTATATTGGAGAAAATGCAGATGTTGTCATTGTAGCTGGTTGTGGTGTACACAACAGTGGCACAAAAGCATCTATGCACGAGGGCATACATCGTTTCTTTTTAGGAAAAAATTCCAAAGTAAAATATTTAGAAAAACACTTGGGTGAGGGTGACGGCTCTGGTGAGCGTATTATCAATCCTCAAACACACATTGTAGCAGAAGAAAACAGCTATATGGAAATGGATACAGTACAAATCAAAGGCGTTGACTCTACAAATAGAGTATCTAGTGCAAAACTTGCTGAGGGCGCAACTCTTGTCATAAAAGAAAAAATTATGACGCACGGAAAACAAACAGCAGAAACTTCTTTTGAAGTAGAACTAGAGGGAAAAGGCTCTAGTGCAAATTTGATTTCCCGTTCTGTAGCAAAAGATGACTCAAAACAAGTTTTTCGTTCTGTAATCAATGGAAATGAGGACTGCTATGGTCATTCCGAATGTGATGCCATTATTATGGACAATGCGGTTGTTGCCGCAATCCCAGAAATTACTGCAAACCATATTGATGCAACACTCATTCATGAAGCAGCAATCGGTAAAATTGCAGGCGACCAATTGACTAAGTTAATGACCTTAGGCTTAACCGAAAAAGAAGCAGAACAACAAATTATAAACGGCTTTTTAAAATAAATAAACTCTTGAGGACTTTGTCCTCAAACTTCTATTTCTTTTCTTGAAAGAAAAGAAACAAAAGAACTTTAATGCAAAAACTAACGTTTTTGCTTAAAAACACAAGCTTTGCTTGTGTTTTTATTAAAGTTTTTATTAATTTTTAGATAAAAAAACTAATTTTTACTTAAAATTATGAACTATTAAGGAAATATAGCATAGTAAAATTTTCTTAATAGCGAAACGTTAGTTTCGCTTAAAAAGTTTTTTGCCCAACTTTTTTTAAAAAAGTTGGTAGGTTTGGGCAACGCCCAAGGTTTTTTATGGAGGAATGGTAATGGAAAATATACATAAAAAGATAGGGATTATCGGCGGCGGTCAGCTAGGTAAAATGATGATTCAAGAAGCGAAAAAAATGGGCTTTACAGTGATTGTACTTGACCCTACCCCAAAATGCCCAGCGCACACACTTGTAGACGAACACATTGTAGCGGATTTTGATGACAAGCAAGCAATCCGCACTTTAGCAGAAAAAACAGACGTTGTAACCTATGAATTTGAACACATTGACGCTGACATACTACAGACATTAGAGCAGGAGGGCAAAAAAATATACCCTACTGCAAAAAGTTTAAAAGTCATACAAAACAAATATACTCAAAAAAAATTACTTTTAGAGCATGACTTGCCAACACCACCATTTTGTGAAGTAGCAAGCAAAGAGGACATTGCAAAAGCAGGCGAACAATATACTTATCCCTTTATGCTCAAATCTTGCACAGGAGGTTATGATGGCAAGGGTAATTTTGTATTAGAGTCGAAAGAAGACATCGCAAAGGCATATGAAGCGCTAGGCAGCGGCAAATTGCCACTAATGGCAGAAAAATTTTTCCCTTTTATTATGGAAATTTCTGTACTAGCTTGCAGAGGAATCAACGGCGACATACAAGTATACCCTGTAGCGGAAAACATTCACAAAGACAGCATCTTAGACGAAACCAGAGTACCCGCAAATATTTCACAGCAAACAACACAAAATGCCATGAATCTAGCAAAAAAAGTCATGGAAGTATTTGAGGGAGTTGGTATGTTTTGTGTGGAAATGTTTGTAGATAAAGATGGTAATGTTTCAGTGAATGAAGTTGCGCCAAGACCACACAATTCTGGACACTATACCATAGAGGCTTGTGTAACCAGTCAGTTCGAGCAGCACATTCGAGCAATCACAGCGTTGCCTTTAGGCTCACCAGAGCTACTAAAACCTGTTGTGATGAGGAATATACTCGGAGAAGAAAACAGCGCTGGAAAAAGCCATATTTCGGGCGCAGAACAGGTGCTTGCTGTATCAGGCGCATTTTTACACATTTATGGCAAAGAGGAGTCTCGCCCCAAAAGAAAAATGGGACATATTACCGTAATAGCTGACAGTGTGGAAGATGCAAGCCAAAAGGCAAAAATTGCAAAAGATGCCATCAAAATTTACGGTGTTTAAGACTTTAGCGTATTAATTGCAACAAATTATTCAAAAAACAATATAAATTCTATTAAAAAACGGCTGAGCTTTTTCCTTTTATCATCAGTCGTTTTTTTCTTAAAAAAATAGCAGCAAAAACGCTAGTTTTTGCTTTAAAGTTCTTTTCTTTCAAGAAAAGAAATGGGAGTTTGAGGGCGCTAAACGTCCAGTGGACGTTTAGCGCTGACCGTAGCGGAAGTGAAGACCAAAGCACTCAAGGTTTTCGCAAAAAGCATTGTACAAAATAATGGTGTTTGTGGTATAATATTACACTGTTAATATAGCGTAATCATTATTTTTGTATATAAAGGTGTGTGGAAATATATGGCAAAACAAAAAACAAAACTACAGCAACAAAAGCGCTTTGGTGATAGCATGATAGACGAAGTCATACTGATTGCAATTGTTGTCATCTGTATTGTTGTGCTGATTAGTTTACTAACGAAAAAAATGGGTATCTTAGGCAGTGCGCTAGGCGAAAGTTTAAAAGGTCTATTCGGCATCAGCAGTTTATTACTTCCTATTTCAGCCATTGCTTACTGCTCGTGGTTATTAGCAAGTGAGGAAAAGAAAAACAGAGAAGTGCGTATTGGCGGTGTTGCACTTTTGTTGGTAGCGGTCAGCGCACTCGTTCATATTATCAACCCGATTGAAGTATCTATTATGGATACCTTAGCACAAAAAGTATATTCTTACTACCAAGAAGGCGCTTTTTCTAACGGCGGATTACTTGGTGGTGTACTAGGTGGCATTGTAATGCGCTTATTTGGCAAAATTGGTGCTTTGATTATATGGCTTGCAGTATTACTTATTTCAATTATTATGACAACTGGCAAATCTCTTTTTAAAAGTGTCAGCAATGTCAATACCTACCAAAAAAGTAAAAGAAAACAATATCATGAAAAAAGGCAGCAATTAGAAGTGGTCAGAAACAACAAGACAATTAGAGAGAATAAAGCAGTCATAGAGAATAAAAAAGAAGCGCCTTACATACAAGAAGCACCAAAAAGACCAGTGCAGCCCCCTAAAATACAACCGAAACCACAGCCCAAACTGCAACAAAAACGAACAGTCAAAAAGAAAAAAAGTCAAAAAGCGCAAAAAGTACAAAAGAGCAATTTTAATATTTTACTTCATGAAGACGAGGGCTATAACCAAAATAAACAGCCTGCCCCTGTGGTAGAAGCAATGGTATTTAAACCCAAAAAGAATCCACCAGAACAAAAGCCACAAGCGGAGCAGCAAGAACAAACCAGCAAACAACCTGTTATATTTGATTATGGCAGAGAAGAAAGCGAATTTTTAGCAGAACAGCAAGCGCAGGCAGAACAAATGCAGCAAATTGAACAAGCAGAACAGCAACCAGTGGAAACAGCAGAAACTGCAC
>CAMXTM010000039.1 GCA_947246775.1 uncultured Clostridium sp.
CAATTGGAAGACCCAAAGGCATCAAAGGGGATAGTAAAAAGAGATGTCATACGTGTTATTACGCCTGGTACGGTATTAGATAGTGGTGTATTAGATGAGACAAAAAATAACTATATTATGACGATATTTGCGGGAAAAAATGGGTATGGAATTTCTGTTTGCGATGTTACAACAGGAGAATTTTTAACAGCAGAATTTCCTTTTTTGCAAGGTGATGAAAAAGTAATAGAAGAAATCGCTAAATACCAACCAGCAGAAATTTTGTGTAATGATATTTTTTTTAAAATGCCAAGAGTAAAGGAAATTGAAGATAGATTTCATATAAAAGTAACTTGTTGTGAGGAATGGATGTTTTCACATCAAACAGCATTTAAAAAATTGTGTGACCATTTTTGTGTTAAAAATCTGAGTGGCTTTGGTATTAAAAACCAAACTTGTGCTATCAATGCTAGTGGTGCATTGCTTTGTTATTTGTATGAGACACAAAAGAATGATTTAAGCCATATTTGTAAATTGCAGTTGTATACATCTAGCGACTATATGATTTTGGATATATCTTCAAGGAGAAATTTAGAACTAACAGAGACATTGAGAGAAAAAGATAGAAAAGGTTCTCTTTTGTGGGTATTGGATAAGACACAAACGGCTATGGGAGCGAGATTGCTGCGAAAGTGGATAGAGCAGCCGCTTGTGCATGTAGAAAAAATACAAAAAAGGCTAGATAGTGTAGAAGAACTGAAAGAAAAAGTATTTTTGAGAGAAGAAATCAAGGATATTTTAGATAATATTTATGATTTTGAAAGAGTAATGAGTAAGGTTGTGTATCAAACTGCGAATGGACGGGATTTAATTGCATTAAAGCAGTCTGTTTCTATGTTACCACTTTTAAAAAATACATTATTAAATTTTGAAAGTGCATATTTGTTAGAAATAGGGAAAAATTTGGATACATTAAATAATGTATATGAATTGATAGAAAAATCTATTGTAGAGGAGCCACCAATTAGCGTAAAAGAGGGTGGCATTATACAGACAGGATTCCATGAAAAACTAGATATTTATGCTCGTTCACGTACAGAGGGAAAAAATTGGATAACTGAGTTAGAAGAAAGAGAAAGGGAACAAACAGGCATAAAAACCTTAAAGGTGCGTTTTAATAAAGTATTTGGCTATTATATAGAAGTAACGAAATCGTATTTAAATGAAGTACCAGATAGATATGTTAGAAAACAGACTTTAGCGAATTGCGAAAGATACACCACAGAAGAGCTAAATGAGCTTGCTGAATTGATACTTGGTTCTGAGGAAAAAATGGTAGAATTAGAATATCAAATTTTTGTAGAGATTAGGGACGCAGTAGCAAGCGAAGTAGAGAGAATACAAACTTCAGCAAAGTACGTTGCGATAATAGATACCTTGCAGTCTCTTGCCGAAATTGCTGAAACAATGAATTATGTCAAACCAGTTATCAATCAAGAGGGAATTATTGATATTAAAAATGGGCGTCACCCTGTTGTAGAAAAAATGATGAATGAAGCATTTATACCAAATGATACCTTTTTAGATATGCAAAAGGAGAGACTTTCTATTATTACAGGACCGAATATGGCAGGAAAATCAACTTATATGCGTCAAATCGCATTAATTGTATTTATGGCACAAATTGGTAGTTTTGTACCAGCTGAGTCTGCCACAATTGGTATAGTAGATAGAATTTTTACTAGAGTAGGCGCGTCAGATGACCTTTCTGCGGGACAGAGTACCTTTATGGTAGAAATGATAGAAGTAGCGAACATTTTAAATAATGCCACAAAGGATAGTCTTTTAATACTAGATGAAATTGGTAGAGGTACAAGTACATTTGATGGTTTGAGTATTGCTTGGGCTGTGTTAGAATATATTGTAGATAAGAAAAAAATTGGTGCAAAAACGCTTTTTGCTACACATTATCATGAATTAACGGAACTAGAAGATAAATTAGAGGGCGTTAAAAACTATAGAATTTCTGTAGAAGAAGAAGGAGAAGACATCATTTTTTTAAGAAAAATACAAGCAGGTAGTGCAAGTAATAGTTATGGTATACAGGTTGCGAAACTTGCTGGATTACCAGCTAGAGTAATAAAGCGCTCACAGGAAATATTAAATCAGCTTAACGATGCTGATATTAATAAAAAAGCAAAAGAAATTGCAGTAGAATCAAAAGAGGAAGCAGAAAGTAATGTACAACAAATGGCTATGTCTGCGCTGCCCATTGCACCAGTAATAGAAGAAATTAGTAATATGGATATTATGTCTATTACACCTATGGATGCATTGCAGATATTGTTTGACTTGCAGAAAAAAATAAAAGAAATGTAAAAAAGGGGAATAACTATGCGAAAAATACAACTTCTTGATAATCAAACAATCAATAAAATTGCTGCAGGAGAAGTTGTGGAATCTCCAAAATCGGTTGTAAAAGAGTTGGTAGAAAATGCCATTGATGCGGGTGCTACTTCCATTACAGTAGAGATTAAAGATGGTGGCATTTCTTATATTAGAGTAACAGATAATGGCTGTGGCATTGCAAAAGAGCAGGTCAAAACTGCTTTTTTAAGACACGCCACAAATAAAATTGTTTATGTAGAAGATTTAGAAAAAGTAGTGTCATTGGGATTTAGAGGGGAAGCGCTTGCTAGTATTGCAGGTGTAGCACAGGTAGAAATGGTTACTAAAACTAGAACAGAACAAAGTGGTACACGTATAGAAGTAGATGGTGGAGAGATTGTGCAATTTCAAAGTACAGCATGTACAGAGGGAACAAGTTTGATTGTAAAGAATCTTTTTTATAATGTACCTGCACGTAGAAAATTTTTAAAAAAGCCCTCTACAGAAGCGGGACATATTTCTGAAATATTAAATCAGTTTGCATTAGGGCATACGGATATTGCGTTTAAGTACATCAATAATAATATTGCATACTTCAGGAAATCATGATGCAAAAACGGCAATACTGTATGTATATGGAAAAGAAACGGCAAAAAAAATGCTTGAAATCAACTATAATAAGGGAGAGTATGCTATTACGGGGCTATTAGGAAAGCCAGAGCTTGCGCGTGCAAATCGTTCCTATGAAAATTTATATATTAATGGTAGATATATTAAAAATAGGATTGTTTCTTCAGCAATAGAAGATGCATATAAGACAAGGTTATTGGTAGGAAAATTTCCTGTATATGTTTTAAATTTTACAATTCCGCCAACATTGGTTGATGTGAATGTGCATCCAGCAAAACTAGAAGTGCGTTTTCAAAATGACGATGAAATTTACCAAATTTTTTATGAAGCAGTTTGTAAAGCATTTCAGAATGAGATACTGATTAGCAAAACAGATTGGAGTAGTAAAAATTCCAAAGAAGTTGAAAATTATAAAAAAGAAAAAAATATTAGTGTAGAACCCACGCCAATACAAGAAAAAATACAACAGAAAATATTAGATGATGAAATAGAACAAAAGACAGAGCAAAAAAATAAGGAATATGTTGTGCCTCAAAAGACAAAAAGGGCAAATAAAAATGTAAGCATATTGGATTCTTCAACTTTTAAAAATACGAGCATTGATAATTTGCTGAAAAAAGAAGATAATTCTGTACTAGAAGTGCGTGAGGATAGAGCGGAATATTATGTACAGCAGGCAGAAAAGCCAGAGCAAATTGTTAAACAAAATCAGCAAAACCAATTTTATGATATACAGCCTAAGAGAACGAGAGAAACTTTTTTTAAAAATTATAAAATAATAGGGCAAATATTTTATACTTATTGGGTAATTGAGCAAGGAAAGAGTATTTTTATCATTGACCAACATGCAGCGCATGAAAGAATATTGTATGAAAAGTTGATGAAACAGTTAAAAAAAGAGCAAATTGTTACTTCACAAATGTTGTTACAGCCTTTATTATTAAAATTAACACAAAATGAAAAAGAAATACTAAAAGATAATATGGAATTGCTGCAAAAATTTGGCTTTACTGTAGAAGTAATAGAGCCTGATGACTATGCACTTTTGAGCGTTCCTTTTATTATGAAAGCACCAGCAAATACAAAATTCTTTTTAGATATATTAGATTTGTTGGAAGAAGTTGCTATAGAAAATATATATGATACAAAAGTATTGACGATTGCTACAATGGCTTGTAAAGCAGCCGTAAAAGGGAATGATAAATTGAGTGTAACAGAAGCAACAGCAATGATAGAGCAACTACTGCAACTAGAGAATCCTTTTACTTGTCCGCATGGACGACCAACCATTATAGAAATGACACAATATGAATTAGAAAAACGGTTTAAAAGAATACAGAACTAAGAAAAGAGGTTTTAATATTGAAAAAGCCTTTCGTAGTAATAGGTGGAGCTACTGCTTGTGGTAAAACAGATGTAGGTGTTTTGTTAGCAGAAAAAATAAATGGTGAAATTATATCTGCGGATTCTATGCAGGTGTATCGCTATATGGATATTGGAACAGCAAAGCCTACAAAACAAGAAATGAAAAACATCAAACATTATTTAATAGATGAGATAGAGCCTGACGAAGAATATAATGTAATGATTTTTCAAAAAAAAGCAAAACAATATATGGAAGAAATATGGAATAAGGGAAAAATTCCGATATTGGTGGGAGGAACAGGATTTTATATCAATGCGATTGTGTATGATGCATTGTTTGAAGAAACAGAACAAGATAATACCTTTCGTAATGAAATGTATCAATTTGCGGAACAAAATGGTGCAGAGGCATTGTACCAAAAGCTAAAAGAAGTAGACCCAGTATATGCACAAACACTTCATGCGAATAATGTAAAGCGTGTGGTAAGAGCATTGGAGTATCATCATTTTACAGGTCAGCTTTTTTCAGAGTATAATGCGGAACAAAAACAAAAGCCATCTCCTTATAATACTGCAATGATTATTTTGACAATGGAAAGGCAAAAATTGTATGATAGGATAGAAAAAAGAATTGATAAGATGATACAACAGGGGCTTTTAGAAGAAGTCGAAATGTTATTAAAAAAGGGGTATACAAAAGATTTGGTTTCTATGCAGGCAATAGGCTATAAAGAATTGATACCTTATTTTAGTCAACAGATAACATTGGAGCAGGCTGTATATGATTTGAAAAAGAATACAAGACATTTTGCGAAAAGACAGCTAACATGGTTTAAAAGACAGACAGAGGGAGTTTGGATAGATATAACAGACCAAAATTTAGGACAAGCTACAGAAAAAATAATAAGATACTTAAAAGAAATAAAAGTGATAGGAGAATAAAAAATGCAAGAATTATATGATATAATGCAGTCAAAATTTGGTATTAGTGAAAAGGTGTTGCAATATTGCATACAAAAAGAGGCAGAAATCAAAGAACAATTTCAAGAAGTAGATAAAATTACGGAATATAACCAGTTAAAAGTGCTGTCTGCTATGCAAAAAAATAGATTGAGTGATATTCACTTTGCAGCAACAACAGGATATGGCTATAATGATTTGGGACGAGATGTGCTAGAAAATATTTATGCTGATGTGTTTCAAACAGAAAGTGGATTAGTGCGTCCACAAATCACTTGTGGCACACACGCTTTAACAGTGGCGTTGTCTGGAAATTTGAGACCAGGAGATGAATTGCTGTCACCTGTTGGCTTGCCATATGATACATTGCAGGGCGTGATAGGAATTAGGAAAGAAAAAGGTTCACTGAGTGAGTATGGCATTACATACCGTCAGGTAGATTTACTTCCAGGTGATGAGTTTGATTTTGATGGGATAGAAAAAGCGATGACTGAAAAAACAAAATTAGTGACAATACAGCGTTCTAAGGGATACCAGTGGAGGACATCACTTTCTATTGCTAAAATAAAAGAATTGATTTCTTTTGTTAAGTCTGTTAAAAAAGATGTCATTTGTATGGTTGATAATTGCTATGGAGAATTTGTAGAAATACAAGAACCCTCACAAGTGGGCGCTGATTTGGTAGTTGGTTCTTTGATTAAAAATCCAGGAGGAGGATTAGCACCAATAGGGGGCTATATTGTAGGAAAAGAGGAATATGTAAATAATGCGGCGTATCGTTTAAGTTCTCCAGGATTGGGAAAAGAAGTAGGTGCTACCTTGGGTATTACACCATCTTTTATACAAGGACTTTTTATGGCACCTCAGGTAGTAGGTGGAAGTGTAAAAACAGCAATCTTTGCTGCAAAATTGTTTGAAGATATTGGATTTCAGGTATTGCCAAAATCAAATGAAAAAAGAGCAGATATTGTGCAGTTGATACAAATGAATAGCGCTGAAAATGTGATTGCATTTTGTCAAGGAATACAAAAAGGCGCACCAGTAGATAGTTATGTGACTCCTGAGCCTTGGGATATGCCAGGATATGGTTGCCCAGTTATTATGGCAGCGGGAGCATTTGTACAGGGTTCGTCTATAGAATTGAGCGCCGATGCACCAATTAAACCACCTTATCATGTTTATATGCAGGGAGGGCTGTCTTGGCATCATGGTAAAATTGGCGTTATGATAGGATTACAAACAATGGTAGATAAAGGATTGATACAATTTTAAAAAAATAAGGGGATTATTTTATGATAAAAAAATTAAATAAAATAGTAGCTATTTTATTGATTCTGTGTATTACATTTCCCAATGTTGTTTTTGCAGTAGAAGCACCACCAGAAGTTGTTGCAGAAACGGCAATATTGGCTGAAGCATCTACATCAAAAATCATTTATGAAAAAGATATGGATAAAAAGATGTACCCAGCAAGTATGACAAAATTGTTGACAGCAATCGTTGCACTAGAGCATCTTCAACCAGATGAATTGGTTACAGTAGGAAATGAAATCAATGAAATACCAGGTGATTCTAGTAAAGCGGGACATACTAGAGGAGAAACATTGAGTGTCAAAAATTTAATTCGAGGACTTTTGATACCATCTGGAAATGACTCTGCAAATGTATTGGCTGTTACAGTAGCAAGAAAGGTGAAAAATGATGAAGCACTTTCTTATGAAGAATGTATTACCGTTTTTACTGACTTGATGAATGAAAAAGCGAAACAATTGGGAGCTACCAATTCCCATTTTGCGAATGCACATGGTTATCATGATGAAAACCATTATACGACAGCGCATGATATGTTTTTAATAGCACAAGAGGCGTTAAAAAATAATACTATAATGGAAATCACAAAAGAAAAGGGATATTCTGGAAAAGGCGTTGAAGGTGATGTCACAGATAATACATTAAAAATAAGAACATATAATTGGACAAATCATAATTTACTTGTTACAGATAATGAATATCAGTATGAGTATGCGATTGGATTAAAAACAGGATTTATGAATGAAGCAGGAGATTGCCTTGCGGCAGCGGCACAAAAAGATGGTATTACGTTAATTGCTGTTGTGTGTAATTCTGAAGACCCTGGACGTTGGACAGATACAAAATCACTTTTTGAATATGGTTTTAATAATTTTGGCATGGCGAATCTGCAAAAATCAGGAGATGTAATCAATACAGTAGTATTGTCAAAGCATAATAGACTTTTAGGTGATACTTTAGAAACAGTAGTAAAAGAAGATATGAATGAGTATATGCTCAAAGAGGATATAGAAAAAATAGAAAAAACGGTAGAATACCAAAGTGAATTGTTGGCAAAGCCAAAAAAGAATGATGAAGAAAATACGATTCGATTAAAAGCACCTATTGCGAAAGATGCAGAAATAGGAAAAATCACCTATAAATTGGAAAACCAAGTGATTAAAGAGGCAAATATTTACGCTGCAACAGAAGTAGAAAAAAGTACAATCATGAGTAGTATAAAATACTTTTTTAAAAACTTCACAAAAAATCTATTTTCAGTAAAAACAATTATTGCAATAGTAGGAGTAGTAATTGTGTTAGTATTGCTGTTGCTGTTGATGGCGATAATAAGAAACCGTAGAAATAGAAGACGTTCAAGGTATATTTTTAAGTCAAATCGCTCTAATCATACTAGACGCTCTGGACGTTCCAATCGTTCTAGTTATTCTGGATATTCTGGACAGTCAGCGCCTTATACGAGAGAAGATGGTCCACGTATGAGGAGAAGAAGACGTAAATAATATTAAGTGATAAAAGAGTAAGCAATCAAAAATTGCTTACTCTTTTGTATGTTTATTCTATTGCTTTAATTCCCATTTCATCTAATTTTTTTAAATTGTCTAACATATTTTGAAGGATTTCAGGGGAATGTCCGCACCAACCAGTTACTTCTCCCACAATTTTTAAGGGTTGTTGTGTACGATATGATTTGGTTGGGTTTCCTGGAAACTTTTTATCTGTAACATTTGGGTCATCTTCAAATTCTCCCATAGGTTCAACAACATAAATTCTTTGTTTTCCATTTCCTTTTGCTAATTCTGCTCCCCAAATAGCGGCATCTAGTGTTCCTGTAAAATATACATACTTTGCAATTCTTTTTTCCTCATAATTAGATATAAAGCCATTTTTTAGATAATCTCCTATTTTTAATTCGGCTTTTGTTCCATGAAAAAATGTACCCTGACTGAATATTTTGTTGTCCATTGTGATTACCTCCTTTAAGGTTTAATTTATTTATATTATTGTAAAGCATTTTTTGGGCAATTTTTGACACATTCCAAGCAAAGAATACATTCTGTTGCATTTTTTCTTTTTCTGGAATTGTCTGTTATATCTACATTCATGGGGCATAGTTGTTTGCACTTACCACAAGAGATGCATTTGTTTGTATCACATTTTATTCTAAATAAGGAAAAATTTAGGAATATGGTAATAGGGCATATGTATTTGCAAAAAGCTCTGTTGTCCTGAAAAAGAAATGCTAGTGTAATGCCAATAGTATAGTATAATAAATTTCCTATGATAAATGCCCAAAACATTATTCTTTCTATGTTAGTAATGTGCATAAGAAATAGCATAGCAACAAATAGAAAAGAAAGTGTAAATGTGATATAGCGAATCCATTCTAAATTTTTTCTTGGCTGCTTGGGTATTTTGTAAGGTAAAAAATCTAAAACCATGGCTGTCCAGCAGGCATAACCGCACCAACCGCGTCCAAATATGAGAACTCCGAATATTTTAGCAATAGCATAGTGAATGGTTGCGGCTTCAAATACGCCAGTAAATAGATAATACCAAAAACCTTCAATCTGCATATTTTCGTTGCAAATCAGTCCTAAATAGACTAGCATGTATAGCCCAACTAAAAGCTGTGTAATTCGTCTAGCATGTTTGTATTTTTTGATAGATAAAAAAACGCCTAAAGTTATAGAAAAACCAATATAGCTAAAATTGAATAAATAAAATAAATTGTTCATTGATAGCCAGAGAGTAATTGCTATTGATTCAAATAGTATGAATATTATAATTGGGAATAAATATTTTTTCATGATTGTGTCTCCTCCAAACTCTAAATACTATAATAAAAGATGTTGAGATTTAAGATGTTATGTGAAATACCTTTGCTGTTGTTTGTATGAATCTTTTTACAGTTTGGGAGGGAGTAGGGGAGTGTAATAATCCGAAGGGGATTTTATGACTCCATTCTACTGGTATAATTTTTAACATAGGGTGTACATTTTCCCATTGAGGTACAGCCATTAAGAGAGTATTGTTGTGTTCGCATTGATTAAAGGCTTCTAAATTGTAAAAAGAAAAGTCTACAATTTTAATTTGTGAGTGATGTTCCCATAAATCATCACGAAGTAAGTCTACATATTTGCTCCAATTTCGTTTCATGAGCATCAATTTTTGACCATATAAGTCTTCAATTGACAATATTTCTTTTTGAGCTAGTGGGTGATAAATAGAAACAGCACAACAAATAGGGACTCTTGATAGTTCCATAGCAGTACAGCCTCTTAAATTTAGCATAGTTTCGTCAAATATTCCAGGTATAACATCAATATGTTGACCTAAATTTTTTAATATTTCTCTGGCATTTTCTGGTGTATTTTCAAAATGGATAATTTCAAATTTTAATTCTGGAAAAATTTCGTGTATTTTAGACCATAAATTCATAAGGATTTGACATGGTGTCATAAGAGAAGTTCCTAAACGAATGACATTTTTGTTACTTTGCATTGCATTTTTCGCTCTAATTTGGGAATCTTTGGAATATTGTATCATGTATTTGGCATCTTGGTAGTAAGATTTTCCAGCATTGGTAAGTGTTAAGCCTCGTGGTGTTCTGAGAAATAGTTGTACTTCTAAATGACTTTCTAATAAATTGATTTGTTTCATAATTGCAGTAGGTGAAATATACATTGCTTCGCTTGCTTTGGAAAAACTTCCTGCATCAGCAACTTGTATAAAAGTTTCTAGTTGATGATTGTACATGATATTTTTTCTCCTTTGTTTAAAAAAGTCAAGTAGTTAGTATTTTTGTGCAATTGATTTTTTAGAACAAAGTATAGCATAAAAAACGATATATTTCAACAAAAAAGTGGTTTCAAGATTAAGATAGTAGTAAATTTTATTGATAGAAATAATGTATAAAATAGTAAATGATACATTTTAATATAGTACTATATGGGCAGAATTGGAAAATATATCTAAAATAATATATATTAGTGATAGTATATTTCGTATGTGTTTGCTGTTTTGTATGAGCAATTTGTATAAAACAGTGGAAAAACGTTGAAAAGTAGGCAAATCATATGAAAAAAATTTGTCAAAAAGTATACTTTTTGAGAAAATAACTTTTTCTTGATTTTTTTCATTTTTTAAAAAATTTCTTGGACATTTTAAATAAAATGTGTTATAGTAAAGGCATGAAAATCTATAACATTTGTATCGTTTTTCATGTAAGGTAGAAATTCTCAAAAAGTATACCTTTTGGGACGGTTTAACGATGTAAAAAGATAGATTTTTATAGCTAATAAAGTGGAAGGGGGCAAAGGAGTTTTTCATAGTCAACGTTTATATGTTTATATTTATAACTGTTAAGGAGGAATTTAAGAGATGAAAAGGTACAAAGCAGTAGCATTTTTATTGTCAACAGCAATGACAGTAGGTAGCGTAGCACCAGTGTTTGGTGCATCTAACGATATTTTTGGACATTGGGCAGAGTTCACAATCACAAAATGGCAAAATGAGGGAAGAATTGGTGGCTATGAAGATGGCACATTCAAAC
>CAMXTM010000040.1 GCA_947246775.1 uncultured Clostridium sp.
AATGGAGCAAGAGGAGCTATTGCAAAAAATACCAGCATCAAAAGGAGAAGATGGTAGAAAAGTTTATTTGAGCATTACTCAAAAAGGGGTTGCTGCTTTGGAGGAGAGAGAACAGAAAACATTGCAATTTTACATAGAATATTGCAATAGTCTTTCTGAGGAGCAAAGAGAAGATTTAGAAATCGGGATAGAAAAGCTAAGTCATATATTAAAATAAATGATATTGTATACAACTTATTAAGGAGGAGCTATCATATGAAAAAGAATTATACAGCCATTTTGACAGCATTGGCGCTAACAATGTCATTGGTTGGCTGCAAGGCAAAAACGGAGGAGATTATACCAGAAGAACCAGAAGAAACAGCACGTGCGATAGAAGTGATGACAGTTTATAATGAATCTATTGCAAGTGAGTATACCTATTCTGGAAAAGTAGCAGAAAATCAGCAAGCAAATGTGCTTAGTACAGTAGGGGGAAAAGTAGCGCAGACGAATTTTGATATTGGAGATAAAGTATCAAAGGGAGCAGTAATGTTTCGTATGGATACAACCGATGTAGAAAACCAAATCAATGTATTGAGAGCGTCTTTGACTGCGATAGAAGCAAGTATTACTTCTGCGAAGACCAATTTGGAATTGGTAAATGGTGCTACAATGCAGTCTCAAATCAATGCTTCTAAAAATGCTTTAGATAATGCAAAATTAAATTTAGATAATGTTACAACAAATTATGAAAATAATAAGGTACTTTTTGAGGCAGGGATTTTATCACAGACAGAAATGGACCAAATACAGCTTGCCTATGATAATGCGCAAATGTCTTATGCGCAAGCAGAGCAAAATTATGATTTAGTAGCAAACCAAATGCCAGCAGAAAACCAAAGAAAAGCAGAAGATGCTTATAATTCTGCGGTAGCACAAAAGGCATCAATTGAAGCACAAATTAAAAGTGCGCAGAAAACAATCGGAGATGCCACTGTAACAGCACCAATTTCTGGTGTCATTACAGCAAAAAATGTAGTGGCAGGGGCGGTACTTTCTCAAGCAGGTCCAGCCTATACCATTACCGATATTAGCAAAGTAAAAATTAATGTAGCAGTAACACAGCAAGTCATCAATACTTTGACAGTAGGTCAGCAAGTAGATGTTGTGCTTTCTGCGGTTTCTGAAGAACCATTTCAGGCAACGATTACAACAATCAATCCTGTAGCAAATGAGCAGGGTACTTTTGATGTAGAAGTAGAATTAAATAATGCAAATGGCGTGCTAAAAGTAGGTATGCTGGGAGAGGTTTCCTTTACAAAAGAAAGTGCAGATAATACCATTGTTTTGCCAAGAAGTTGTGTGATTGAAAAAGATGGAGAAATTTATGTATACATAGAAGAAAATGGTAGAGCAAAAAAAGTATTGGTTACAACAGGTATTGATACAGGAGAAAATATACAAATTACAAGTGGACTGGAAGAAGGCATGAATGTTGTAACAAGAGGACAGACCTATCTTTCTGATGGTGAGCTAGTTGAGATTGCTACAGATATTGCTAGTGATGTGGTAGATGAATATACAGATATGATAGAAGAACAATTACCAGATGAAAAACAGCAAAATGAGACAGAGGAACTGCAAACAGAAAGCGATTCCAAAAAGGAGGAGTAAAGAATGGGTTCTTTATCAAAAATATCCATACTTCGTCCTGTCACGACAGTTATGGTACTGTTAATGGTTATATTGGGCGGTATATTGGGCTATAGTGGACTAGGTTTGGCACTGATGCCTAGCATGGACTTACCTATAGCAATTGTTGCTACAACTTATGTTGGCGCTGGTCCAAATGAAATAGAATCATTAATTTCAAAACCAATAGAAGAATCATTGGCTTCTATTAGTAATATAGATACGGTTATGTCAATATCATCTTCTAATAGTTCTATCGTATTGGCACAATTTCAAGATGGTACTGATATTGATATGGCAGCAATTGATATGCGAGAAAAGATAGATATGATAAAAGGTTCGTTGCCAGATGATGCCAATGACCCTATGGTTTTAAAAATGGACATCAATGCACAGCCAATTTATGTTGGTGTTACAAGTGACAACTTGGACTTGGCACAATTAAATGATTTATTAGATGAAAACATTGTAAACCGTTTGGAAAGAATAGATGGTGTATCTTCTGTAGCACTTTCTGGCGGTGATGAAAACGAAATACAAATCACATTAAATCCAGATAAAATGGACGGTTATGGTTTAAGTGCGCCACAGTTGGCACAAGCACTTGCAGCAGAAAACTTAAATTTACCATCTGGTAGCATTTCTCAAGGTGACAGTAAATTGCAAGTTAGAACAATGGGAGAATTTAAGTCATTAGATGATATTAGAAATGTTATGATTACAACAGGCACAGGCGCAGTCATGCCATTAAGCGACATTGCGCAAGTAGAAGAAGTGGTAAAAGAAAGAAGTGCCTATACACTTATCAATGGAAAACAGGGTATATTGATTTCGATTGATAAAAACTCTACTGCAAACGTGGTAGAAGTCAGTGATACCATTACAGCAGAATTAAATAAGATTGAGAAAGAATATCCAGAAATGGATATATTGAAGTTGACAGATACCGCAGAATATATCAAACTGTCTATCAATAATGTAACACAGACAGCATTTCAAAGTGCGATTATTGCGGTTATTGTATTATTTTTGTTTTTGAGAAATCCAACAACATCATTGATTATCGGTGTATCTATCCCAACCTCTATATTGGCAACATTTGGCTTAATGTATTTAAGTGGTATGTCATTAAATGTTATTTCTATGGGTGGTATTACGATTGGTATTGGTATGCTTGTAGATAACTCGGTTGTTGTTATGGACAATGTGTTTAAATATTGGGATAAAGGCTATTCCGCTAAAGAGGCGGCAATGATAGGTTCAAAAGAAATTGGTATGGCTGTTGCAGCATCTACCTTGACAACAGTAGCCGTATTTTTGCCATTGACCTTTGTGGAGGGTACAATTGGTCAGTTGTTTAAGGATTTGTCTTTTACAATCTGTTTTGCACTTCTTGCCTCATTGATTGTGTCTTTGACCTTTGTGCCTATGGCTTGCGCTCAGCTTTTAAATAGGAGAGAAAAAAAGAAAAAGACAAGAAAAGGTTTACTTACAAAAATATTAGATGTTTGGGGAAAAGGACTAGAAAAATTAGATTCCTTTTATAGAAAAGTGCTTGTTTGGGTACTTCGCCATAAAAAAAGAACAATGATACTTGTAGTAGCTTGTTTTATCGCTACATTAGCTTGTGCGCCACTTGCTGGTTTTGACTTTATGCCAGAAACAGACGAAGGTTCTGCTTCCATATCAATAGAACTTCCAAAAGGTTCTAAATTGGAAGATACACAACAAATTACAAATCAGGTAGTAGATAAAATCAAATCTATACCAGAAATCGATTATTACTATGGTATGGTTGGTTCTGGAATGGTTTCAAGTGGTACAGACTCTTCTACGGTTATGGTTAGTTTGGTAGAGTTGGAGCAAAGAAGTAGAAGTACAGACGAAGTTTGTGATGAAATGAAAGAACTACTTTCTGGCATTGCAGGGGCAGATATTACAATTAGTGCTTCTAGTAGTGCTATGGGTTCTATGGGTGGTTCTGATATATCCTTTAATATAACAGGTTATGATTCTGATACATTGAGAGAAATTGAAAATGAAGTAGTAGATATTCTTTCTGCAATACCAGGATTGGTTGATGTAGAGGGTTCTTCAGAAGACGTTGTACCAGAAGCACGTGTTGTATTGGATAGAAAAAAAGCGTCACAGTATGGTATTACAACATCTTCCCTTGCAAGTACCTTAAATACAGCAGTTTCTGGCTCTGTGGCAACACAGTATAAAGTAAATGATGATGAAATTGATGTTAGAATACGATATGACCAAGAAAAGATGAATTATATTACAGACTTGAGTAATATTACCATACGTTCTAATACAGGTGCGTCAATTCCATTAACAGAAGTAGCAAATGTAGAAATTGTAGATGGAACATTGCAAATCAATAGAGAAAACCAAAAAACTTATGTGAGTGTCAATGCAAATACAGATGGTATTGATACAAGCACAGCACAAAAATTAATTGATGAAAAATTAAAAGCATATCCTTTCCCAGAGGGTTATGAGTATGAATATGGTGGTACAACAGAACAAATGCAAGAAGCATTTGCAAAACTGTTGTTAGTATTGGTTGTAGCGATTGTATTGGTATATATGATTATGGCATCACAGTTTGAGTCATTGATATATCCTACTATAGTAATGTTCTCTATGCCTTTGGCAATTACAGGTGGTATCTTTGGGCTTTTGGTAACAGGAAATACGATTACCGTTACGTCATTTATGGGCTTTATTATGTTAGTTGGTATGGTTGTTAATAACGCTATCGTGTTGGTTGACTATACGAACCAGTTAAGAGAAAGAGGATTAGAATGTTTTGATGCTTTGGTAGAGGCAGGTCCTAGCCGTTTAAGACCAATTTTGATGACAACCTTGACAACTATTATTGGTATGCTTCCTATGGCACTGGGCGCAGGGGAAGGTACAGAAACACAGAGACCTATGGCAATTACGATTATCTTTGGTATGGCAATTTCTACAATTGTAACATTGATATTGATACCAGTGCTGTATTTGGGTATTACAAACTTTAGGAATAAGTTGAGAAGAAAAAAACCACCAAAAGATATAGATAGTGGAGATGGAGAGGAACAAGACTATACAAAATTTAATAGCACTATCAAAATACCAGAAGATAAAGTACACCCAGATACAAGAGATGATAAATATAGAAAAGAAAAAGAAAAAAAGAAAAGAAATAAAAAAGCGCCTGTAACCGATGGCGGAGGTGCTGAAATATGAAAAAGTTAGAAATTATTATACGACGTGTGTGCTACTGGCATTATGATTTCTAATATAGCAGGTTATGGACAAAATGAAGGATATGTACAAAAATATAGAGGAAAAGAGTGTACCTTTCAGACGGTCAGAAAAATAAAATTAGAAATGGTAGTGAGAGATGAACAAGTAGGACCTATGGTGCAAGTAGTTATGGACTTGGCAAGAACAGGAAAACCTGGTGATGGTAGAATCTATGTATATGATGTAAGTGAAGTCATACGAATACGCACAGGAGAAAGAGGTGCTGATGCACTAGAATAAAAAATAGATTGCAATAAAAAACCACAGTAGTACAAAAGCGTGCTACTGTGGTTTTTTTATATCATAATATCGCTTGTTTCATTTCTCTAACATAATCTGTAACGTGTTTTACACAGCCTTTTCCGTATTTTTCACAAATTTTAACAATAGCAGAGTCAACAATAATACCATCTGCTTGTTTTGCTATTTCTTTTGCTTGCTCTGGTGTAGAAATATTAAAATTGATAGCACAAGGAATCGCTTGCGCTTTTTTCACTAATTCTACCATAGCAGAAGTTTTTTGTATATCACAAGGTGAAATGCAGTATATAAAACCGTCTGCTTCTTTGGCAATCATAGAGATTCTTTCATGAGATGTAGGTGCAATCATAGAAATGAAATCTATGTTAAATTGTTTGCAAAGTGGCAAAAATTCTAATTTTTCTTCAAAAGGCAGGTCAGGTAATATGAAGCCATCAATGCCTAATTCTGCTGCTTTGCTAATAAATTTTTCAGAGCCATAGCTAAATACGACATTGGCATAGGTCATAAAAGCAATAGGAATACTTGATTTTTGCCTTATTTTTTGTACCATGTCAAATATTTTATCTGTTGTGACGCCAGCTGTCAGCGCTCTTAAATTTGCTGCTTGTATAGTAGGACCTTCTGCAGTAGGGTCAGAAAAAGGAATCCCTAATATTATTAAATCTGCGCCTGCTTCTTCCATAGCATATACAAGCTGTTCTGTCACATCTAAAGAGGGGTCACCGCAGGTAATAAATGGGATAAATGCCTTGCCGTTTTCAAATGCTTTTTTAATATTACTCATGAATGTTTTCCCCCCTATAATTTGCAACAGATACACAATCTTTGTCACCACGTCCAGAAAGATTGATTACAATAATTTTGTCTTTGCCCATATTAGGTGCAATTTTCATAGCGTGCGCTACAGCATGAGCGCTTTCTAAGGCGGGTATAATGCCCTCTATACGAGAAAGATATTCAAAGGCATCAACTGCTTCATCGTCTGTAATAGGTACATATTCTGCCCTGCCACTGTCATATAACCAAGCGTGTTCTGGACCAATACCTGGATAATCTAATCCCGCAGAAATAGAGTATACAGGTGCAATTTGACCATAGTTGTCTTGACAGAAATAGGACTTCATGCCATGAAAAATGCCAAGTCTTCCTGTAGCGATGGTTGCAGCAGTTTCTGCTGTGTTAACACCTCTGCCTGCCGCTTCACAGCCTATCAATTTTACAGATTTGTCTTCTATAAAGTGATAAAAAGCGCCCATAGCATTAGAACCACCACCAACACAAGCCATTACAACATCAGGAAGTCTGCCCTCTATTTCAAGCATTTGCTGTTTGATTTCTTTTGAAATGACAGCTTGAAAATCTCTTACAATTGTAGGGAAAGGGTGAGGCCCCATAACAGAACCTAATACATAATGAGTATCATCAATGCGGTTTGTCCATTCTCTCATAGTTTCAGAAACGGCATCTTTTAATGTAGCTGTGCCTGAGGTCACAGGGTGTACTTTTGCACCTAAAAGACGCATTTTATAGACATTTAGTGCTTGACGTTCTGTGTCTTCTTTTCCCATAAATACTTCACATTCCATGCCCATTAGTGCGGCTGCGGTAGCGGTTGCAACACCATGCTGCCCTGCACCAGTTTCTGCAATGACACGAGTTTTGCCCATCTTTTTGGCTAAGAGCGTTTGTCCTAATACATTATTGATTTTGTGTGAGCCAGTGTGATTTAAATCTTCTCTTTTTAAATAAATTTTTGCGCCACCTAATTTTTCTGTTAAATGCTGCGCATAGTATAAATGGGAAGGCCTTCCAGTATAATTTTGGAATAAGTCTGATAATTCTTTTTGAAACTGCGCATCATTTTTATATTTGTTGTAAGCCTGTTCTAGTTCTATGATGGCGTTCATGAGTGTTTCGGGGATATACTGACCACCATGCACACCAAAGCGTCCTTTCGACATTTTATCTCTCCTTTATTAAAACAGTTTGTTTATTATTATTTTTGTATATCTCCACGTAATAATTGTAATGTTTTTGCTTTGTCTTCTGCTCTCATAAGTGCTTCGCCTACTAATACTGCATTTGTACCAATTTCTTTGAGTTTTACAACATCTTCTGGTGTCTGTATTCCACTTTCAGAAACAAAAATACAATTATCTGGTACCATGCTTCTAAGTTGCTGACTGTGTGTCATATCAATATGGAAAGATTCTAAATCTCTGTTGTTTATGCCGATTATTTTTGCACCAACTTCAACCGCTTTTTTGACTTCTTCTGCTGTACGAGCCTCAACTAATGCAGAAAGTCCTAAACTGTGGGCAAGCTCTAAATATTCTTCTAATTGACCTTCTTTTAAAATAGAGCAAATCAGTAATATAGCAGATGCACCTAATACTTTTGCTTCATAAATCATGTATTCAGAAACAGTAAAGTCTTTTCTTAATACAGGAATAGAAACATTTTGAGCAATTTGTTTTAAATAGTCATCTTTGCCTAAAAAGTAGTAAGGTTCAGTTAAACAAGAAATGGCATTTGCACCAGCTTTTTCATATTGTTTTGCAATATCTAAAAAGTCAAATTCTTCAGCAATAACGCCTTTAGATGGAGATGCTTTTTTGACTTCACAAATAAAAGCCATTTCTTTTGTCTGCAATGCTTTGTAAAATGGGAAACCAGTGTTACAATCCATTGCTTCTGCTTTTTGTTTGAGTTCTGCGAGTGGATAAATTCTTTGTGCTTCTGTAATTCTTGTTCTAGTTGTTTTTACAATTACTTCTAAAATATTTTCCATATATATCACCTCATTAGTATATTTTTTAAAGCAAATAGATTGCTTTTAATCGTATTTTGAAATAGAAGCAAATAAAAAAACGCCCATGACAATAAAATTGTCAAGGGCGGGTAATTTCCCGTGGTACCACCTTGTTTTACAACAATACTTGCTGTACGCTCTGCGAAATACAATAATATTTCCGACAACTAACGTATGTCTTACGTTGCAGAATACTCAACAGAAAAAACTGTTTTTGACTGCACCCTCAGCGGGCCATTTAACAAATTGCGAACTATTTGGTTTCCAGCGTTCCAAACTCTCTGTCAGTGCAAATTTTGTTTTTACTTCCGCTTCAACGGTTTTGCTATTTTATTGAGTCATATTATAGCACTTACAAAAAATGATGTCAATAAAAAATAAGCAGAATAAGGAAATAAGAAAATGATTTTAAGCGATATATTGTTTTTATAATTATGCTTGACAAAAAATTTTTATTCTAATATGTTTTTTGAGTATTTTATAGTTGTTTTTTGTAGGAAAGAAAGGAGAAAAAAGGAATGTATCATAGTAATTGGAAAGGAAATCATTATCAGGCAGGTTTTCAGTATGGCAGTATGCTTTTGCATCAGCATATTGATACAAGCTATTTGAAAAGAGGGGAACAATGTGTTGTATTTGCAAAAAGATGTATTCCAATTTATCAAAAATTTTATCCAGAAATATTACAAGAAATAAAGGGCTTTTCTGATGGGCTGCAAGTAGATTGGAAAGAAATTGCAAGTTTTCTTTTTTCGATGTATAGTTTTGTATTTGATAATCGGTGTTCTTGTTTTGCTTTTTGTAATAATGGAAAAACGATATTAGCAAAAAATAGTGATTTTTCGGTATTTGCTGAAAACGTATGTGATAGTGTTTATTATTGTATGGACAATGGCTATCGTTTTGTGGGGAATACTACTGCTTGGACAGAAATGGAAGATGGTGTAAATGAGTATGGCTTGGCTGTGGCATTAACGTTTGTCTATCCTACTAAAATTGCATATGGTTTTAATGCAGGTATGTTGGTGCGGTATCTTTTGGAAAAGTGTAAAACAACAAAAGAAGCAGTGCAAGCCTTACAAAAGTTGCCGATTAGCTCAGCACAAACCATTACGTTGGCAGATAAAAGTGGTAAGATTGCGCTAGTAGAGTGTAATTGTGAATGTATTAAGGTGATTACAAATGATAGTGATTTAAAAAACATAAAAAATGTAGAATATAGTGATAAAAACTTTGTTTTTGCGACAAATCATTTTGTTTCTGATAGTATGTGTATTTATCAATATAGTGGGGAAGATGATTGCTATTCCCATAGAAGGTATCAAACACTTTGTAATGCTTTTCAAAATGAAATTGGGGATTCGTTGCAGTTTGCAAAGGAGTTGCTTTCAGGTAAAAAAGGATTTTTGTGTCAGTATGATAGACAGAAAGGAATGGACACAATATGGTCATCGATATATGATTTAACGGATAATAAAATTTATAGAGTAGAGGGAAATCCAGCAGTAAAAGAATTTGTAGAAGATAAAAGATTACAATAACAAAATTTTTGAAATAGATAAAATATGTTTGTCACCCTTTTTACAACCTGTACATATATTACAAGTATAACATATCCCTCAAAAGGAGGAAAAAGGAGTATGCAAAACTACAATTATAACAGATATGCAGCAACAGGATATTGTACAAATAATAACTGCAACTGTGGAAATCAAAATAATTGTCGTCCTATAGTATGTACAGGTGCTTGTCCTGGACCACAAGGTCCGCAAGGACCACAAGGACCAATTGGTCCAGTAGGACCACAAGGACCAAGAGGCGTGCAAGGACCACAAGGACCACAAGGTATTACAGGAAGTACAGGAGCAACAGGAGCAACAGGTCCACAGGGTGTACAAGGATTGCAAGGACCACAGGGTCCAGCAGGAGCAGCGGGAGCAACAGGTCCAGCAGGGGCAGCAGGTATGCAAGGTGTAACGGGAGCGACAGGAGCAACAGGTCCACAAGGGTTGCAGGGATTGCAAGGACCACAAGGACCAGCGGGCGCAACAGGCGCTACAGGTGCGACAGGACCAACAGGCGCAACAGGCGCAACGGGTGCTATGGGTCCAGGATTAAGTGATGCGACTACTTTTGCAGCAGGTGTACCTTATGCACAGGGAGATTTGCTGTTTTATAATGGCTCATTGTATCGTTCTAATGTAAATAATCCTTCTGGTGTTCCAGATACTTCTGCTGATTTTCAACTTGTTTCGGTAGCAGGGGCAACAGGAGTCACAGGTGCGACAGGAGCAACGGGAGCAACAGGCGCAACGGGAGCAACAGGCGCAACAGGTGAAGCAGGACCAGCAGGCGCAACAGGCGCAACAGGTGAAGCAGGACCAGCAGGCGCAACAGGAGCAACAGGTGAGGCAGGACCAACAGGCGCGACAGGACCAACAGGTGAGGCAGGACCAGCAGGCGCGACAGGAGCAACAGGTGAGGCAGGACCAACAGGCGCAACAGGACCAGCAGGCGCAACAGGACCAGCAGGCGCGACAGGCGCAGCAGGTGCGACAGGAGCAGCAGGCGCAACAGGACCAACGGGAGCAATTGCAACAAGTGCAGTCAATGCGATTAGTACTACGACACAAACACCTACTACTGCGAATCAGGCATTAACATTTGACACAAACCAAACAGAAGTGGGTACAGCAGTAACGCATACGGCTGGTAGTGAAGATTTTACGATTAACGAAACAGGAATTTATGAAGTACGTTATAATTCTATAGCAAATGACGCAGCAGGTTCTACACCACCAGTTACAGCGACACTTGCATTAGAAAGAGATGGTACAAAAATTCAAGGAACAACATCATCTGCTACCATTTCTGCAACAGACCAAGCAGCAACATTAGCAGGTAGTACCATTGTTTCTGTTACAACAGCACCAACAACGATTACCTTGGTATCAAGTGATACAGGCACTGATTTTACAGATACCAATATGAACATTGTAAAATTAAGTTAAAAAATAAAGACCTCCTATAAAATAGAAAAAACTGCATACAAATCCAACAAAAAGAGGTACAACGATTGCTGTACCTCTTTTATTGTGTTATTTCAATTTGT
>CAMXTM010000041.1 GCA_947246775.1 uncultured Clostridium sp.
TCTGGCAGTCACAGGATATTAAAAACTATACCTTCCATGGTATCAGTGCTCATGCCTCTAAGTCTCCGGATGAGGGACGGAGCGCTCTGGATGCGGCGGAGCTTATGAATATCGGTGTGAATTATCTCCGGGAGCATGTGTCGCAGGATGTGCGTATGCATTATGCTTATATCGATAACCATATACCGGCAAATGTTGTTCCGGATATCGCAAAGACCAATTATTTCATCCGTTCCAGCAAACGTTCCCGCACTGAGGACGCAAGCAGACGAGTGGACGACTGCGCCCGCGGCGCAGCTTTAATGACTGGAACAACCGTGGATATTGAGCTTGTTAAATGCTGCAAGGAGATGAAAGTAAACCGTCCGCTTGCGGAAATCTATTACAAAGCCATGACCCAGATTCCAACGCCGGAATATACACAGGACGAGCTTAACTTTGCCGCACAGGTTTCAAAAGAAGCAGGATTTCAAAATAGCGGGAACTATTTCTCTGGTCTGGAACCTCTTGAGGAGACCCCCGTACCTATTTCCATCGGAACAGATGCCTCTGAGGTCAGCCATACCGTACCATTGATCACCATCAGCGCCGCAACAATGTGCAAAGGCACTCCGCTTCACCACTGGGCGGCGGCAAAGCAGGCAGGCATGAGTATCGGGCATAAGGGAATGCTCTATGCTTCACGATGCATGGCAGAGGGGACAAAAGTCCTGATCGACGATCCAGAAAACTTAGACACTGTCTGGTCATATCACTGCACACACTGACACGGCAAATATGTAAAATATTTTCATGTTTTCAAAATAAACCAATGTTTTGACTTGACAAAGGTTTGTCTGTGGGAATATAATGACGCAGTAAACAACAAAGGCGTTGTGAAAGCAAAAAGCTTTCATTGCGCCATTTTTTTTTGAAATTAGTATAATCACCTATGGGGAGGTAATTGATATGAGCGATAAAACAAATAATGTACCTGAATATTTTGGAAGTATGGTATTTGGCGAGTCCGTTATGAAAGAACGCTTGCCAAAAGATGTCTATAAATCATTAAAAAAGACCATTAAAGAGGGAACACCTTTAGACCAACATATTGCTAATGTAGTTGCAAATGCCATGAAAGATTGGGCATTGAGCAAAGGCGCAACCCATTTTACGCATTGGTTTCAGCCAATGACAGGTATTACAGCAGAAAAACATGACTCTTTTATATCACCTTGTCAAGATGGCACGGTTATTATGGAATTTTCTGGAAAAGAATTAGTAAAAGGCGAACCAGATGCCTCTTCTTTTCCATCTGGTGGCTTGAGGGCAACTTTTGAGGCAAGAGGATATACTGCATGGGATCCTACCTCTTATGCTTTTATAAAAGATGGTAGCCTTTGTATTCCAACTGCTTTCTGTTCTTATACAGGCGAAGTATTGGATAAAAAGACACCACTGTTGCGCTCTATGGACGCAATCAGCAATCAGGCATGTCGTATATTAAAGTTGTTTGGTAAAGAATGTAAACGTGTTACAACAACAGTAGGCCCTGAGCAAGAATATTTTTTGATTGATAAAGAGGACTACAAAAAAAGAAAAGATTTAATCTTTACAGGAAGGACACTTTTTGGAGCAAAGCCACCAAAAGGACAAGAATTAGATGACCATTATTTTGGTAGTATTCGTCCAAGAGTTATGGCATTTATGCAAGAATTAGACGAAGAACTTTGGAAACTAGGCGTTTTGACAAAAACAAAACATAACGAAGTAGCACCATGTCAGCACGAAATGGCGCCTATCTTTACCACAACAAATATTGCTACAGACCAAAACCAATTAACAATGGAACTGATGAAAAAGGTAGCAGATAGACATAATTTAGTGTGCTTATTGCATGAAAAACCTTTTGAATATGTAAATGGTTCTGGAAAACATAACAACTGGTCACTTTCTACCACTGATGGAGAAAATTTATTAGAGCCAGGCTCTACACCAAGTTCAAACGAACAATTTTTATTGTTTTTGACAGCAGTCATTAAAGGGGTAGATGAATACCAAGATTTGTTGCGAATTTCTGTAGCAAGTGCAGGAAATGACCACAGATTAGGCGCAAATGAAGCGCCTCCAGCGATTGTTTCTATGTTTGTGGGAGATGAGCTATCCGCAATATTAGATTCGATTGAAGAGGGAACAGATTATACAGACATAAAAAAGACAAGAATGAATATTGGTGTTTCTACTTTGCCAAGAATCCCAAAAGACAATACAGACAGAAACAGAACTTCTCCTTTTGCGTTTACAGGCAATAAGTTTGAATTTAGAATGTTAGGCTCTACTTTTAATATTGCTTGTACCAATATTATGCTCAATACGATTGTAGCAGAAGAACTTTGTCAATTTGCTGATGAGTTAGAAAAAGCGGAAGATTTTGATACAGCATTGATGGAATTGATACAAAGAGAAGTCAAAGCACATAAAAGAATTATATTTAATGGCAATGGTTATGACCAAGCATGGGTAGAAGAAGCAGAAAAAAGAGGATTGATGAACTTAAAAACAACACCTGATGCGCTGCCTCACTACACAGATGAGAAAAATGTAAAATTGTTTACAAAACATAAAATTTATACAGAAGTAGAAATTGCTTCCAGAAAAGAAATCTTAACAGAAGAATATAGTAAAACAATCAATATTGAAGCATTGACAATGGTGGATATACTCAAAAAGGATATTATCCCTGCTTGTATTCAATATAATAAAAAATTAGCAGATGCCGCAATTGCGAAAAATAGTATTGGTATTTCTGCTGAATTGGAAATCAAACAAGCAAACGCCATTTCTGAAAAAGTAGCATTACTTGCCGAAAGAGAACAAGCATTAGAAGAAGCATTACAAAATGTGCCAAATATAGAAGAGGGCGAAGCTGCTGCAAAATATTTTGGTGATGTTGTCATTGCAAAAATGAAAGAAGCAAGAGCTGTTGCTGATGAATTAGAAATGATGGTAGCGGCAGAAGACTGGCCTATGCCTACATACGGCAAAATGTTATATTATGTATAAAAGATAGATATTCTCTCCTTTCTTATAAAATAAAAAAGCAGAAGTTTTTACATTTTAAAAAATGCTAGAAACTTCTGTTTTATTTTTGGGCAAATTCAAAAAAACACTTCTTTGTATTTAGTAATAAACTATGATATAATGTAGCCGATTGCACTATGGAAAGGATAATAATATGGAACTGAAACAAAATGTAATTATCAAAATAGAACAAGATAGTATTGCACAAGAGTTGGGTATAGAAGCAGGCGATATTTTATTAGCAGTCAATGGGCAGCCTGTAAAAGATGTTTTTGATTATCGTTATTTCACACAAGAAGAATATGTTGAGCTGACAATACGTACCATAAGTGGAGAAGAATATATTGCAGAAATAGAAAAGGAAGAATATGAGGATATTGGCATTGTATTTGAAAGTGGACTAATGGACAATGCAAAAAGCTGTAGAAATAAGTGTATTTTTTGTTTTATAGACCAGTTGCCAAAAGGTATGAGAGAAAGTCTTTATTTTAAAGATGATGATTCCCGTTTGTCTTTTTTGCAGGGAAATTATGTGACATTAACCAATATGTCAGAAGAAGACATTAACCATATTATATTTTATCATTTGTCACCAATCAATGTTTCCATACACACAACAGATTTAGAATTGCGTAAAAAAATGCTAAAAAATCCCAATGCGGACAAAGTGCTTGAAGTAATGGAAAGGCTGGCAGGTGCTGGAATTGAAATGAATTTGCAAGTGGTTTTGTGCAGAGGAATCAATGATGGAGCAATTTTAGATAAAACTATAGAAGACTGTGTACGTTTTTTCCCTCATACAAAAAGCATGTCTGTTGTGCCAATTGGTTTGACAAAGTATAGACAAAATCTATATCCCATGATACCCTTTGACAGACAAGAGAGTGAAAAAGTCATTGCGCAAGTAGAAAATTGGCAAAAAAAGCTAAAACAACAAATTGATACAAATTTTGTATTTTTGTCAGATGAATTTTATTTAAAAGCACAACACCCACTACCAAGTTGTGAGGAATACGAAGATTTTACACAATATGAAAATGGTGTTGGTATGCTTTCGCTCTTGGAGCAGGAATTTGAGCAGGCACTAAAAGACTATCAGCAAAAACTGCCAAAACAAAAACAAAATATTTTGTCTATTGCCACAGGGGAAGCAGCATACAATTTAATTAAAAAGTTGTGTGATAGAGTCGTAGAGTGTTGCCCAAACTATCAAATTTATGTTTATCCAATACACAATGATTTTTTTGGTGATGAAATCACCGTTTCTGGGCTTTTGACAGGACAAGATATTATAAAACAATTAAAAGAAAAAGAATTGGGCAATTATTTGCTTTTGCCAGAAAGCCTTTTGCGCAATGATACCACCATGCTTTTAGATGATATTGAAATCGAAGACATCGAAAAAGAATTAAATATACCAATTAAAATAACAAAAAATACAGGAGAAAAACTACTTTGTAATATATTAGATTTGGAGGAAAAGAAATGAGTAAACCGATTGTAGCAGTAGTAGGAAGACCAAACGTGGGCAAGTCGACTCTTTTTAATCGTCTTGCAGGAGAAAGAATTTCTATTGTGCAAGATACACCAGGTGTCACAAGGGATAGAATTTATGCTGATGTAGAGTGGATAGGCAGAAAATTTACTTTAATTGATACAGGTGGTATGGAAATTGGCGCAGAAGATATTATATTAAAACAAATCTTGCAGCAGGCACAAATTGCGATTGAAACAGCAGATGTCATATTATTTGTAACAGATGCCAAAGCAGGTATGACTGACGATGATAAACAAGTGGCAAATATGTTGCGCAGAACCAAAAAACCTGTTGTACTTGCGGTGAATAAAGTAGATAGTATAAATCGTGATGGTATGGACATCTATGAATTTTATGAGTTGGGCATTGGTGACCCGATTGCGATTTCAGCAGGGCAAGCATTGGGCTTGGGAGATATGCTTGACGAAGTTGTTCGTTATTTTCCAGAAAAAACAGAAGCAGAAGATGAAGAAGAAGTGATTAAGGTTGCGATTATCGGCAAGCCAAATGTAGGAAAATCTTCCCTTATCAATAAAATATTAGGAGAAGATAGGTTAATTGTCAGTAATATTCCGGGAACAACAAGAGACGCCATTGATACCCCTATAGAAATTGATGGGCAAAAATATATTTTTATTGACACGGCAGGTATGAGAAGAAAAAGCAAAATCAAAGAGGAAATTGAACGTTTTAGCATTATTCGAGCCGTTGCCGCAGTAGAACGATGTGATGTAGCAATTTTAGTGATTGATGCAAATGAGGGCATTACAGACCAAGACACCAAAATTGCAGGCATTGCCCATGAAAGAGGACGTGCCGCAATCATTGCAGTCAATAAATGGGATTCTATCGAAAAAAATGATAAAACCATGAACAAATATTTAAAAGACATTGGAAATGAATTAGCCTATATGCCCTATGCCCCAAAAGTATTTATTTCAGCGCTGACAGGGCAAAGAATTACTAGAATGTTGGAACTAATACAAACCGTATATCAAAATCATGCTTTGCGTATTAGTACAGGTGTATTAAATGATGTTTTGATAGAAGCAACCGCAATGCAGCAGCCACCAGCAGATAAGGGTAGACAATTAAAACTGTATTATATGACACAAGTTTCTACAAAACCACCTACTTTTGTAATCTTTGTAAACGATAGGGAATTGTTCCATTTTTCTTATCGGAGATATATTGAAAACCAGTTGCGTGAGGCTTTTGGCTTTGTGGGAACACCAGTGCATTTTGTTGTAAGAGAAAAAGGAAAAGAAAACTAAAGGGGAAATGCAATATGTTTCGGTTGATATGTATATTGATAGGTTATGCCATTGGGTGTTTGCAGTCTGCGTATTTTGTAGGAAGATTTGCAGGTCATGTAGATTTAAGGCAGTACGGCAGCGGTAATTTAGGCACAACTAATGCTTTGCGAGTATTGGGAAAAAAAGCAGGTGCGATTACCTTTATTTGTGACATATTAAAATCAGTAGCAGGTTTTTTGTTGTGCAGAATTTTGTTTCCAAATATACCATTAGCGGGGCTGTATGGCTGTGTTGGTGTCATATTGGGGCATGATTTTCCTTTTTATTTGCGTTTTAAGGGCGGAAAAGGCATTGCTTGTATGATAGGGCTGGTACTGTGCTTGAGTGTAACAACATGGTATTTGCCAGCTTTTGCCTTTGGAATTGGTATTGTTTGTATTGCTGCAACAAGATATGTTTCCTTAGGTTCTATGTCTTTTGCGGTCATGATACCGATTGTACTTTATCGAGTAGGTTATCCTTTTGAGGGCATTAGCATAGCAGCTTGTTTGGCGGCATTGGCACTGTATCAGCATAGGGCAAATATTGCTAGACTTTTGGCAGGAAACGAAAATAAACTAGGTGCAAAAAGAGTAGAAAGAAATGTTTGAGGAGGTGTATTTTATGAAAAAAATCGCTGTAGTTGGAGCAGGAAGCTGGGGAACCGCATTGGCTGTGATGTTGGAGCAGGACGGTCATGATGTAACAATGTGGGCAAGAAATGCAGAAGCAATCGAAAAAATGAAAGCAACACGAGAAAATAAACAATATTTGCCAGGTGTGCTGTTGGGAGAAAATATCAATCTTACTTCAGATATTGAAAAGGCAATCAAAGACAAGGAAATTATTATATCCGCAGTACCCTCTCGTGCTGTAAGAGAAACCATGACAAAGTTTTCTAATTTGTTTCAAAAAGATGCCATTATTGTCAATGTAGCAAAGGGATTAGAACAGGGCAGTATGTTACGTCTGTCAGAGGTCATAAAAGAGTGTGTGCCACAGTGTCACCCTTGTGTGTTGTCAGGACCAAGCCATGCGGAAGAAGTAGGCAGATGTATTCCTACTGCTTGCGTCATTGCAACAGAAGAAAATGACATCGCAAAAATGATACAAAAGGAGTTTATGAATCCGAATTTTAGACTTTATACCAATAGTGATGTTATAGGAGTTGAAATTGGCGCAGCATTAAAAAATATTATGGCATTGGCAGCAGGTATGTCTGATGGTCTTGGATTTGGAGATAATACAAAGGCAGCACTGATGACAAGGGGTATGACAGAGATGACACGTTTGGGCATTGCAATGGGCGGAAAAGCAGAAACTTTTGCAGGACTTTCGGGCATTGGCGACTTAATTGTAACTTGTACCAGTATGCACTCCAGAAATAGACGGGCTGGCATTTTGCTGGGACAGGGCAAGTCCCTTGATGAAACATTAGCAGAGGTAAAAATGGTAGTAGAGGGCATCAATACGGTGCAAGCAGCTTGCGAATTAGCAAAAAAATATCATGTTTCTATGCCAATTACAGAAGAAATCAACCAAGTGCTGTTTTATGGCAAAAATGTAAGGGAAGCAGTATTGCAGCTCATGACAAGAGACGGAAAAGCAGAATAAAAGAGAAAAGAACTAAAAAAGGGAACTTTCCATAAGTGAAAAGTTCCCTTTTTTAGTATATCATTTTATAAAATACACTTGACTATTTGATTTGTTATAGTATACTATAAGAATAAAATAGCTATTTTTCATTTGTAAAATTTTATAAAAAGGAGTTGCTATTCATGAAAAATACAAAAAAATATAAAATCATTATTTTGTTTTCCTATTTTATTTCCTCTTTTATTGCTAGTGCTTTTCACTTTATTTTAGAATTGCTGCAATATGCTATATATCTGCTGAGTGGAAAATACATAGATGTCATTTCATTTGGCAACAGTTCTACTGCTGTTGTTATGATAACCATTTCGATTATCATTTATTGTCTTATCTCCCTATTAGAAGTAAAAGAAAAATCAAAACAATAATTTTTTGCTACAGCAATATTTTATTGAAAAACTTTATTTTAGAGACAAAATACAGCACAACATAACCCAGTACAAAGGTAATTATGGTATAAAGTATAATTTGTTCATATGCCCTTGAGATAGGCAATATAATACTTAATTTTTCTATCAATAGCACATGGCACAAATACAAGCCAAAAGACAAATTACCCAGTTTTGCAATTACACTAGAAAGCAATTTATTTTTAATAACAGGTATGGTATGTTTTAAAAACAAAAAGATTGCCGCCGAAATAATAAAAGCATGATATTGATAGCCGCCAGTGTAAAAGGTATCTATTTTAGCACTAGAGGAAGTTCTAGCAGTATCTAGTATTGCGATGAACACACACAGGATAGCTGCGCCATACAAGATTTTTCTGTATTTTTTTGGCAAATCGTATGTACCTAACAAATAACCTAGCAAAAAAAATCCCCAATATCCATCTACTACCATCGGCAAATAAAGACACCAATTTTGCAACAGTCGATTCAAAAACGGGCATATGGTTGTAGGCAGTATAATAATAAACAAAAAAAGATACAACTGTTTTTGATTGCATTGATTTATTATTTTTTTAATAAATGGTGTCAATAAATAAAAAAATAATATAGTGTATAAATACCAAAAGTGGTATATAATGTTTTGTGTTCCCATACGAATCAAAAAATTTGAAATTCTAAAGGGAACATGGTATATGATACAGTTGTTGTAATAGTAGATAAAACTCCATATAAAAAAAGGTGGCAATATTTTTAAAAACCTTTTTCTGTAAAATAGTTCTATATGGTCTGCTGTTTTGGAAGAAAGCAACAAATAACCACTTATCATAAAAAATAGAGGAACACCAAAACGGGAAATGGCGTTAATCAGATTGGTCAGCCACCACGTTTTGGACGCAAACATATTAGCATTTGTAAAAAACTGTGAATTACAATGTAATAGAATCACAGAAAAGATTGCTATAATCCGAATTACTTCTAAATATAGAATTTTTTCTGATGGTTTTTCTGATAAATTGTATTCCTTCATGTCATGCCCTCCCTAAGATGTTATGTTGCTATTCCATAGCCATTTCAGACACTTGCAGTTTTATAAATTGTCGTGCAGTTCTAGGAGAGCGTCCTCCTCTTGTCAGAGCAAAGCGTTCTGCTAACATATGCAATTCTTTTTGTTCCATATCAATGCCATATTCTTGTGCAAGGCTATCTACAATATCAAGATATTCTTCTTTGTCTGGCACAGAAAAAGTAATTTCTAAACCAAACCTATCAGACAGAGATGCAGCCGTTTCCATGGTATCCCGCAAATGGATTTCATTTTCTGTCATACGTTCTGCCATATTTTCCCTTACCAAATGACGGCGGTTTGAGGTCGCATAAATTAAAATATTTTCTGGTTTTCCAGCAACACCACCCTCAATAAATGCTTTTAGTGCCGTAAAAGTTTCATTTTCCTGCTGAAAGGTTAAATCATCTAAAAACAGGATAAATTTAAAAGGGCTTGCGCCTGCGGCTTCGCATACTTTATTAAAATATTTGAGCTGTGCCATAGAAAGGTCTATAATCTTTAGTCCCTGTTTTGCATACTCATTGACTACCGCTTTTACAGTAGAGGACTTTCCTGTTCCCTTGTCACCATATAATAAAATATGGTTTGCTAATTTTCCCTGCAAAAAAGATAATGTATTTGATAAAATTGCTCTTTTTTGTCTTTCGTATCCCTTTAAATCAGAAAGACGGATACTATCTGCTTGGGGCAGCGCAACAATTTCTCCTTTTTCGACAGTAAAAGCCGTTCCTCTTGCAAAATAGCCATAGCCGTTTTGACGAT
Source organism: uncultured Clostridium sp. (assembly GCA_947246775.1). Lineage (GTDB taxonomy): Bacteria > Bacillota > Clostridia > Lachnospirales > Anaerotignaceae > Coprocola. The sequence continues at coordinate 9,766 of CAMXTM010000041.1, forward strand.
ACAGTTCATAAAGAGAAACAATGTCTTTTACAGGAAGTTGTGCCGAATTGGGAAAACGTGGCAAGGTATGTAAAAAGGCGCTCTCTTTTGGAAACGTCTTGACAGCTTCCTCAATCAGCATATCCCCTGTAATAGAAGAAACGGTTTCTAGCACTTGTATATCAAAGGAGACAGAAGATTTGATATGTTCTGGGATTTCCTCAAAGGATTTATTACAACTTAAATAGGCAAAAATATTGTTGTCATAGACCAGTGCATCGTAAAATAAACGTGATAAGTCTTTATGCTCAAAGATATAACCACACAGTTCCCCATAAGTACGACAAAAGTCCTGCGCTGTTTTGGAATAACTTTCCATAACATTATGTGTTAATTGAAAAATAGGCGCTTCTGCAATATGACGCAAAGTGGTCAAGGAGCAAGAAGCAAGTAAAAAGTGTTTGATTTCCATAAAAATTCCCTCATTTCTTTTTATTTTATTGCTTTTTATTTTTGTAAATTTTTTTCTTGATTTTTTTTACGAATGTCACTACCAAAAAACTTTAACATAATATAAGTGCCAAGAATACGAGAAAGAAGCCTATCAGAATACTGCTCTATCAGCTCGTCCATTGCAAGATTAGTCGAAATGACCACTTGCTTTTTTGTCAACATTCTGGTATTGATAATTTGGAATAATTTAGCACTGGAAAGTATGGTACTAAATTCTGTACCTAAGTCATCTATAATCAACAAATCTGCTGTAAGCAAATCTTCCATAATATCCTCTTGCAGTTCTTCCTCCTCTTTATGAAAACGTTGTTTTTCAATCCTATCAAAAAGTTGCCCAGCTGTCATATAAAGTACAATTTTTTCTTTGTCTAGTAGTTCTTTTGCAATACAGTTGCATAAAAAAGTTTTGCCTAGTCCTGTTTTACCAAATAAAAACAGGTTTTGAAATATCGTATCAAAATTTTCACAAAAATCAAAGCAGGTTTTATAAATTTTTTTAATGTTGTCACAAGGTGACCAACCTTCATTTTCGTCAACTTCCTCACTATAATAGCGAAAATCAAAGTTATCAAAGTTTTCACTTTTGACGATTTCTTTGATATTTGATTGGTCAAATGCTAAATCAATTAGTTTTTGTTTCATACAGTGGCAAGGTACATTTTCAATATAGCCTGTGTCCTTACAATCTTTACAAATATAGCTAATCTCTAGCGCTTTTTCTGAAAAACCCATCTTATCAAGCAGTTGTTTTTTTTCTTGTT
>CAMXTM010000042.1 GCA_947246775.1 uncultured Clostridium sp.
AAAATGGAGAAATAGAGGGCAATCATTTGTATATCATACATTATCCAGATGGAAAAGTATATCATAATACATCACTAGAGGGAAAAGGGCGTTATTTTGGGAAACCTGTTTATTATGAAAATGCAGTAGTGATGTTAATGGTAGATTTTGTAAAAGAAATCATTTGTATTTTTCGTTTGGAAGCAGAACAAAATAAAACAGAAAAAATAGTAGAGTTGCCACTTGCTGTTGTAGAAGATTGTTATAATTTGCAGCTGGATACAAACCCTCTTATGTTGACAAGACAGTCAAATGATGCGTATTTTGAAGTGATATATCCTAAAAAAGCAAAATTTTCTATCGGAAAGAGGGAAAGTTTTTACTTTGCAGAGGGAAATAAATTGTATTTTAATGTGTGGTATGAGGAGCCAGAATATAGAGAAGAGATGATTGTCCGCTTGCTGCCAGAGGGAAATATCATAGAAAGATTTTCAGGAGATATTTGTGTTATGCCAAATGGAGAAAAATGGCATTTAAAATAATAAATAAAGGAAAAAGAGAGAAAACTGTAAAAATGGTTTCTCTCTTTTTTGATTATAGTGTTGATTTAATTTCAGAAAATGTTTTTGGAGTAAGGGGTTCTGTTTGGTGAGAGCCAATGTATTTTTGAAGATGGACAATGTCATACCACTTGTGGAATTTGTAGCCACAATGGTTTAGTTTTCCAGTTACTTCATAGCCCATGTGTTTGTGAAATTCTAAACTGTTTTTGTTTAGGTGTTCGTCTTGTCGTTCTGTATAGGCAACACAAGCAATTAGAGTAATAATATTTTGTTTTTGAAGTGCCTTTTCTAGCGCAGCATAAAGTTTTTTACCGATACCCATTTTTCTGCTGTTTTGTGCAATATAAATAGAAACTTCTGCTGTCCAAGCATAAGCTGCTCTTTCACCATAGTCACTGGCATAAGCATAGCCAAGTATTGTACCATTTGATTCTGCTACAAAGTAAGGAAATTTTTGTAATGTGTGGGTAATTCTACTTTGAAATTGTTGTAGAGAAGGTACTTCATATTCATATGTAATTGCAGTATTTTGTATGTATGGGGCATAAATATCAAGTAACGCCTGTGCGTCATTTTCTGTTGCAGTACGAATTTGTATTTTCATAAAAAATCAATCCTCTTTTGTTTTGATGAAACTATAGCATAAAACGATATAAAAATCAATGTGTAGGAATAGGTTGTTAGTTGCAGAAAATTATGGTAATATAAAAACAGTTTTGAGGATTGCATTATAGTAGGAGGTGATTTTTTTGACAAAAAAGACTACTTTTTCTGATATTATTTGTTTGTATATTGCAATTATTTGTCAGTTGTATGCTAGATTTTATCAAAACATATTGCATTATAGTAACATACCAATATTGACGAATATTGGTTTACTTGTTTATGAGTATGTGGCGTTTGAGCTGTTTTTGATATGTGTGATAAAACCGATAGGAAGTGTAGTGCAAGAAAATTTTCAGCTTGAAATATATGCAAAGAGGAATCAATTTTATGGTATTTTGATAGGGATTATCGTGTTGTATGTGTTGTTTGTGGTGCTTATGCAGTTTCATATTTTGCCTGTTTCCCTGATGACATCACCAGTTCGTTTTGTTGTGTATGGAATATTTTGTTTGTTGGGCTTTTTTATTGGTTTATATACATAAGTGAGCATAAAAAAAAGACCTTGACAACAAGACCATGATATGGTAATATATTGGCTATATCAGCTAAGTCACGCACTGAATATATTTCTTTTTTATAGTATAGCATAGTAACGAATAAATTTCAACAAATTTTTATGAAATTTTGTTGAAATTCCATGTTATATTTTTATGAATTTTGTCGAAAAGAAAGTATATGCTGTTCAGTGTTGTGTAATTTTACGTTAAAGGGGGTTTGAGAGTATGCAAAAACACCCTAATTTTATAAAATTAGAATCTTCATGGAGAGGCTTTTGTTATGACTGCTGATGAAAGGTAGTACAAGCAAAGGTCTAGCTTTGTTTGATTCTAAATTTTTTGCGTAAAAAAATGTTTTCACGGCGTAATGAATATTTTCGAGAGGTGACATAGATGGAAAAGAACAGAATTCACGCACTTCCTTTGGGCGACAGTGTAAGAATGAGTTACTCAAGAATCAATGAAGTTCTTGAAATGCCAAATCTAATTGAAGTTCAAAAAGACAGTTATAAGTGGTTTTTGAATGAAGGTTTGAATGAAGTCTTTGAGGATATTTCTCCCATTATGGATTTCAGCGGCAATTTAGAATTAAAGCTGACAGATTTTACTTTAGATTCTGAACCAAAGTATTCTATTGAAGAGTGTAAAGAAAGAGATGCCACATATGCAGCAGCTTTAAAAGTAAAAGCAAGACTGTATAATAAAGAACTAGATGAAATTAAGGAACAAGAAATTTTTATGGGAGATTTTCCTTTGATGACAGAGACAGGAACATTTATCATCAATGGAGCAGAGCGTGTTATTGTTAGCCAGCTAGTGCGTTCTCCAGGTATTTATTATGCTTCTGATTTTGATAAAGTTGGTAAAAAGTTACTTTCTGCGACTGTCATACCAAATAGGGGAGCTTGGTTAGAATATGAAACCGATTCCAATGATGTTTTTTATGTAAGAGTAGACCGTACAAGAAAAGTACCTGTTACAGTATTGATAAGGGCATTGGGCATTGGTAGTGACGCAGAGATTATAGAACTGTTTGGAGAAGAACCAAAGATATTGGCGACAATAGAAAAAGACGTTTCAAAATCATATGAAGAAGGTTTAATAGAACTGTATAAGAAATTGCGTCCAGGAGAACCACCAACAGTAGAGAGTTCTGAAACATTGTTGAGAGGTATGTTTTTTGACGCAAAGAGATATGATTTAGCGAAAGTAGGAAGATATAAATTTAATAAAAAACTTGCCTTGCGTAATAGGATAAAGGGAGCAAAACTAGCAGAAAATGTCATTGATAGTATGACTGGAGAAGTAGTAGCAGAAGCAGGCATGAAATTGACATTAGAGCTGTGTGATGAAATACAAAATACAGGTGTTCCATTTGTTTATATTGAGCCAGAGGAACAAGAAGATGTAAAAGTAAAAATATTAACAAATCAGGTAGTAGAAATTGACCCATATTTAGCAGAATTCGACTTGACAGGAATAGAATTAGGAATCAAAGAAAAAGTATACTATCCTGTATTAGTAAAAATATTAGAAAGTTATGATACAGCAGAAGAAATTAAGGCTGCTATAAAAGAAAACATACATGAGCTGCTGCCAAAACATATCACACTAGAAGATATTATGGCTTCTATCAATTATGTTATGCAGTTAGATTATGGATATGGTAATGTAGATGATATTGACCATTTGGGAAATAGACGTATTCGTTCTGTTGGGGAATTGTTGCAAAATCAATTTAGGATTGGTCTTTCCAGAATGGAAAGAGTTGTTAGAGAAAGAATGACAACACAAGATATTGCAGTTGTGACACCACAAGCACTTATCAATGTGCGTCCAGTAACAGCAGCAATCAAAGAATTTTTTGGAAGTTCACAGTTGTCACAGTTTATGGACCAAAATAATCCACTTTCAGAGTTGACACATAAACGTCGTTTGTCTGCATTAGGTCCTGGTGGTTTGTCAAGGGAGAGAGCAGGATTTGAAGTGCGTGACGTTCACCATTCACACTATGGTAGAATGTGTCCTATAGAGACACCTGAAGGTCCTAATATCGGCTTAATTAACTCACTTGCCACATTTGCAAGAATCAATGAATATGGCTTTATAGAAGCACCATATAGAAAAGTAGACCAAAGTGGGGAAGAACCAAGAGTTACAGATGAGTTTGTATATGTAACAGCAGATGAAGAAGAAAATTATAATGTTGCACAAGCGAATGAGCCATTAGATGAGCAGGGACATTTTATGCATAAAAAAGTTTCTGGACGACATAGGGAAGACATTATTGAGGTAGATAGAAAAGAAATTCACTTGATGGACGTTTCACCAAAACAGATGGTATCTGTAGCAACAGCATTGATACCATTTTTGGAAAATGATGATGCTAATAGGGCGCTTATGGGTTCTAATATGCAACGTCAGGCAGTACCTTTGCTTGTAACAGATTCCCCTATTGTTGGTACAGGCATGGAATATAAAACAGCAAAAGACTCTGGTATTTGTGTCATTGCAAAACATTCTGGAGTAGCAGAAAAAGTTGCTGCAAATGAAATTATTGTAAAAACAGATGAGGGAAAACGAGACACATATCGTTTAATTAAATATCAAAGAAGTAATCAAAGTACTTGTTTGAATCAAAGACCAATTATTAACCAAGGGGATAGAATAAAAGAGGGGCAAATTATAGCAGATGGTGCATCAACATCAAATGGCGAGCTTGCCCTTGGTAAAAATCCACTCATTGGCTTTATGACATGGGAGGGTTATAACTATGAAGATGCTGTACTTTTGAGTGAAAAATTGGTACAAGAAGATGTTTATACCTCTGTTCATGTAAATGAATTTGAATCTGAGGCAAGAGATACAAAACTTGGTCCAGAAGAAATTACAAGAGATATACCAAATGTAGGAGAAGATGCTTTGCGTGATTTGGACGCAAGGGGTATTGTAAGAATTGGTGCTGAAGTGCGTCCAAATGATATATTAGTTGGAAAAGTAACACCAAAAGGAGAAACAGAACTAACAGCAGAAGAAAGACTTTTGAGGGCGATTTTTGGAGAAAAGGCAAGAGAAGTAAGAGATACCTCTTTGAGAGTGCCTCATGGTGAAAGTGGTATTATTGTTGATGTTAAAATATTTACAAGAGAAAATGGCGACGATATTGGGCCAGGGGTAAACCAACTTGTTAGAGTTTATATTGCACAGAAAAGAAAGATTTCTGTTGGTGATAAAATGGCTGGTAGACATGGTAATAAGGGTGTTGTTTCAAGAGTGCTGCCAGTAGAAGATATGCCATTTTTGCCAAATGGTAGACCATTGGATATTGTGTTAAATCCTTTGGGTATACCATCTCGTATGAATATAGGGCAAGTATTGGAAACACACTTGAGTCTTGCTGCAAAAGCATTGGGCTGGAAAGTAGCGACACCAGTATTTGATGGTGCTGATGAAGTAAGCATTATGGATACATTAGAAATGGCAAATGACTATGTCAATACAAGCTGGGAAGAATTTTCAGCAAAATGGAAAGACTTGTTGCAAGGTGAAATTTATGATGAGCTTTATGAGAATAGAGACCATAGAGAAGAATGGAAAGGTGTTAAATTAAGTAGAGATGGAAAAGTAGAATTGCGTGATGGTAGAACAGGAGAATTGTTTGACAATAGGGTTACGATAGGATTTATGCACTATTTGAAATTACACCATTTGGTAGATGATAAAATTCATGCTCGTTCTACAGGTCCTTATTCACTTGTTACACAACAACCATTGGGTGGTAAAGCACAGTTTGGTGGACAACGTTTTGGAGAGATGGAAGTTTGGGCATTGGAGGCATATGGAGCAGCATATACATTGCAAGAAATATTAACTGTAAAATCAGATGATATTGTAGGACGTGTAAAAACATATGAAGCAATTGTAAAAGGGGAAAATATACCAGAACCAGGCGTTCCAGAATCATTTAAGGTATTGTTAAAAGAATTGCAGTCATTGGCGTTGGATATACGAGTGTTGAGAGAAGACCAAACAGAAGTAGAAATCAAAGAATCTATTGATGATGTAGATGATTTGAATGTAAATATTGATGGATATGAAAGAGATGATGACGATGATAGAAGCTCTTTTATGGGACACACAGATGAACCAATGTCTGAAGAAGAACATTTAATAGATTTTCTTTTTGATGATGATGATAGTATAGATTCAGATGATGATTTATTAGATGATTATACAGATGATGTAGATGATTTAATTGACGATGACGATTTAGATGATTTAGATGATATAGATGATTTAGATGATGAGGAATAAGAAAGGAGCATGATGGTTCATGACAGCACAAAATGCGGAACAAGGTATCGTTTTTGATTCCATCAAAATCGGCTTAGCATCTCCTGAAAAAATACACGAATGGTCAAGAGGGGAAGTCAAAAAACCAGAAACCATTAACTATAGGACATTAAAACCAGAAAGAGATGGACTATTTTGTGAAAGAATATTTGGTCCAACAAAAGACTGGGAATGTCATTGTGGAAAGTATAAAAGAATAAGATATAAAGGTGTTGTTTGTGATAGATGTGGTGTTGAAGTAACAAAAGCGAAAGTAAGAAGGGAAAGAATGGGACATATAGAGCTTGCTGCTCCTGTGTCTCATATATGGTATTTTAAAGGTATCCCTTCCCGTATGGGATTGATACTTTCTATGTCACCAAGAGCATTGGAAAAAGTATTGTATTTTGCATCTTATGTGGTGTTAGACCCAGGAAATACAGAATTGCAGTATAAACAGCTTTTAACAGAAAAAGACTTTAGAGAAGCATATGACAAATATGGTAATGCTTTTAAGGCATCTATGGGAGCAGAAGCGATTAAACAACTGCTTATGGATATAGATTTGGAAAAAGATGCAGAAGAATTAAAAAAACAGCTTGTAGATACAACAGGACAAAAAAGAATTAGAATTATAAAGAGATTGGAAGTATTGGAATCTTTTAGGCTTTCTAATAATAAACCTGAATGGATGATATTAGATGCAATACCTGTCATTCCTCCAGATATTAGACCTATGGTGCAGTTAGATGGTGGACGTTTTGCAACGAGTGACTTAAATGACCTTTATAGACGTGTTATCAATAGAAATAACCGTTTAAAAAGATTGCTTGATTTGGGCGCACCAGATATTATTGTTAGAAATGAAAAGAGAATGTTGCAAGAAGCAGTAGATGCTTTAATTGATAATGGTAGACGAGGTAGACCAGTAACAGGGCCAGGAAATAGACCATTAAAATCACTTTCTGATATGTTAAAAGGAAAGCAAGGACGTTTCCGTCAGAACTTGTTAGGAAAGCGTGTAGACTATTCTGGACGTTCTGTTATTGTAGTAGGTCCTGAACTAAAAATATATCAATGTGGTTTGCCAAAAGAGATGGCAATCGAATTGTTTAAACCATTTGTAATGAAAAAATTGGTAGAAGATGGTTTAGCACATAATATCAAATCAGCAAAAAGAATGGTAGAACGTTTGCAAACAGAGGTTTGGGATATACTGGAAGATGTTATAAAAGAGCATCCAGTTATGTTGAATAGAGCGCCTACGTTGCATAGACTTGGTATACAAGCGTTTGAGCCAGTACTGGTAGAGGGTAGAGCGATTAAATTGCACCCATTGGTATGTACAGCATATAATGCAGACTTTGATGGTGACCAAATGGCTGTTCATGTTCCTTTGTCTGTAGAAGCACAAGCAGAGTGTAGATTTTTGCTGCTTTCTCCTAATAACTTGTTAAAACCATCTGATGGTGGTCCAGTCACAGTACCTTCTCAGGACATGATATTGGGTATGTACTATTTAACATTGGAAAAAGATGGTGAAAAAGGTGAGGGTAAAGCATTTAAAGATGAAAAAGAAGCAATACTTGCCTATGATAACCATGTTATAACACTTCATGCTAAAATTAGAGTAAGAAGAACATTAGAATTTAATGGTGTAGAAGAATCCAGAATGGTAGATACTACAGTAGGACGCATTATATTCAATGAAGCGATACCACAAAATTTAGGTTATGTGGATAGAACAAACGAAGATGAAAAATTCCAGTATGAAATTCATACATTGGTGAAAAAGAAAGATATTGGAAAAATAATCAATAGATGTATAAACCGTTGTGGTTCTACACAAACGGCGATAGTATTAGACCAAATTAAAGCGTTGGGCTATAAATTTTCAACAAGGGCAGCGTTGACAGTTTCTGTATCTGATATGGTAATACCAGAGAAGAAAAAGGATTATTTAGCAGAAGCCGAAGAACAAGTAGAAGATATTACAAAGAAATTTAGACGTGGTTTGATGACAGATGAAGAACGTCATAATAAAGTAATAGAGGCATGGAACATTGCAAATGATAAAATTACAGATGCCTTACTTGCAGGACTTGGAAAATATAATAATATATTTATGATGGCAGATTCTGGCGCTCGTGGCTCTAATAGTCAGATTAAACAGCTTGCAGGTATGAGAGGTTTGATGGCGAATCCATCAGGTGGCATTATAGAGTTGCCTATTAAATCTAATTTCCGTGAGGGGTTATCTGTTTTGGAATATTTTATTTCTGCACATGGAGCAAGAAAAGGCTTGACAGATACAGCACTTAGAACAGCGGACTCTGGATATTTGACACGTAGATTGGTTGACGTTTCACAAGATATTATTATTAGAGAATGGCAGTGTTGTGAAGACCAAGGAGAAGAGACACCTGGACTTTGGGTATCTGCATTTATGGACGGCAATGAACTGATTGAGAGTTTGCAAGATAGAATTAGAGGTCGTTGGTCTATATTGGATATTATTCACCCAGAAACGGGCGAAATATTAGTACCAAGAGATACCATGATAACACCTGACCAAGCTGAGAAAGTAGAAAAAGCAGGAGTTAAAAAAGTTTTGATAAGAACAGTATTGACTTGTCGTTCAGAAATTGGTATTTGTTCAAAATGCTATGGTGCAAATATGGCAAGTGGTCGATTTGTAAGAATAGGCGAATCAGTTGGTATTATTGCGGCACAGTCCATTGGTGAACCTGGTACACAGTTGACAATGAGAACATTCCATACAGGCGGTATTGCAGGAGATGACATCACACAAGGTTTGCCTCGTGTTGAGGAACTTTTTGAGGCAAGAAAGCCAAAAGGACTTGCGATTATTGCAGAATTTGGTGGAAAAGTAACGATTAGTGATACAAAGAAGAAAAGAGAAGTTATCATTACAGATATGGACACAGGAGAAACCAAAGATTATTTGATACCATATGGTTCACGTATCAAGGTATATGATGGAGATACTATAGAAGCTGGTGACGAAATCACAGAGGGTAGTGTAAATCCTCATGATATATTAAAAATTAAGGGTATTCGTGGTGTACAAGACTATATGATACAAGAGGTACAAAGAGTGTATCGTTTGCAAGGTGTTGAAATCAATGATAAACATATTGAGGTTATAGTAAGACAGATGCTTAAACGTGTAAAAATTGAAGAAAACGGCGATACAGAATTTTTACCAGGAAGTTTAGTAGATTGGCTTGCTTATGAAAATACAAATGCGAAAATGGAAGAAGAGGGAAAACAGCCAGCAAAAGGATATAGAGTGCTTTTGGGAATTACAAAGGCATCACTTGCTACAGATTCATTCTTGTCAGCGGCATCATTCCAAGAGACAACAAGAGTATTAACAGAAGCAGCGATTAAAGGAAAAATTGACCCATTGATTGGATTAAAAGAAAATGTAATCATTGGTAAGCTGATACCAGCGGGAACGGGTATGCAAAGATACCGTAATATTGACATTGAAGTAGAAAAAGAAGAAGAAGATGACGACGATGATTATTATTATGGTGGATATGATATGATGTAATGCAATAAAAAAATCAGAGATATTTGAGTGTCTCTGATTTTTTTTGTTTTTTGAAAGTAAAAAATGTATCGTATTGTTAATCATCTATAAATCTTACAATGTCATTTGGTGTACAATTCATTGCACGACAAAGTTTTTCAAGAGTTAATAAAGTAATGTTTCCATTTTTCTTTATACTGCTTAATGTTTTGTTATCAATGCCTATTTTTTTTAATAAATAGTATTGAGAAATCCCCTTTTCTTTCATTAAATTCCACATAGGAGTGTAATCTATCATTGTAATCATTCCTATCTATTTTATTATTTTATTTTTGATAGTAGTTGTGACAATAACTCATAAACATAACGAACTTGTTTCATATCAGCATTTTGTAAAAGCGTTATAATATCAGAAAAATCAGAAATATTTTTTTGAGCGTTTTCGTTGCCAAATATTAAATAATCTATTGAAATATCTAATACAACAGAAATACGAATCAGAGTATCTAAAGAAGGACTTTGTATTGCATTTTCTATTTTTGAGTAAGTACTAAAAGAGATATTACTTAATTCTGCAACATTTTCTTGAGTATATCCTAATTGTAGCCTTTTTGCTTTTAGTTTGTTACCCATACTTTTTAATTGCTTTTTTGTCAATCACATCACCTCATAAAAATGGTATATGATGAAAAGGAGAACTACTATATCTTAAAATAGCAAATATAATATTGCTAAAAAATAGCAATAATGTTATAATAATTTCACGAATAATGTAATAGAAAGGTGTAATGATTATGAAGAAGAAAGAAATAGATTTTGATGGTATTTGTAAAACAATTGCATTAAAAAATGGTATTTCGGTAGAAAGTGTAAAACAAAATATGCAGTCAGTAATAAACATTGCTTTTGAAAACCCTACAGAAGGACAGAAATTATTTCAACAAAATATTCCTAGAAAAGGAGAAATTCCAACTGCTGAAGAAGTACTAAATTTTATTTATCAAAATCTAAAATAAAGTTTTAGTTTTAAAAAATTGGGAAAAATTAAAATAAAGTTATTGACTTTTGTTATATGAAATGATAAACTGTTACAGTGTCTTGAAAATAAGGCTTTTTTTCATGCTTATTTTCACAGAACAAAAGATGTTAATGCAATGGCAGAATGTATTTATTTTGATAAGGAGGTGCAACAAAATGCCAACATTTAATCAGTTAGTAAGAAAAGGTAGACAGACAGTAGAAAAGAAATCTACTGCTCCAGCTTTGCAAAAAGGTCTGAACTCTTTAAAGAAGAAAACAACTGACATTTCTTCTCCTCAAAGACGTGGTGTTTGTACAGC
>CAMXTM010000043.1 GCA_947246775.1 uncultured Clostridium sp.
AAGTTACCACCAACCCATGCAACATACAAATCATCATCAGATAATTGCATCATACGGTCAGAAAGAATAACAGGAATACCAGCCTCTTTTGCTTCCTCTAATACAGTTTCCCAACCAGTTTCAACAACAGGTGCTACTACTATGTAGTCAACATCTTGTTGAATAAAAGAACGGATTGCTTTGATTTGATTTTCTTGTTTTTGTTGTGCATCATCAAAAATCAATTTATATCCATTTTCTTCTACAAAAGTGGATTTAAATGATTCTGTGTTTGCTGTTCTCCAGTCAGATTCTGCACCAACTTGTGCATATCCTACTGTAATCAAATCCCCAGCATCGCTAGAAACTTCTTCTCCGCCTTCTCCCTCTGCTGGAGCTGGAGCTGGTTCTCCACCGCCGCCACAAGCAGCCATAGAAACTGTCATAGCAAGCATAGCAATAATAGATAACACTTTTTTCTTCATAAATTTTTTCCCCCTTAATGAATAAAAATTTTTTTTGTTACATATTTTTTATGTAACGAAATAGTTTACATCTTCCTTTTAATATATATTTAAAATATATAAAAAACAGTTTTAAAACGCTACATTCGCTGTAGTAACTACACTTTCTACACTATCAGAAGCATTTGCATCGTCTCCGCCTGAAGCCTCACAGGAAGAAGTACAACCTGCCATAGAAACTGTTACAGCTAACATAGCAATAATAGATAATACCCTTTTTTTCATATTTTTCCTCCCTAATTCTGTCATCTCGTTTTCTTGTTTTATTTTATGTACTTATTATAATATACGAAAAGCAATTTTGAAACAGACCATCTTTTAAAAAAAGTTGATTATTTTATAAAATTTTAAATGGAAACAACATATTTTTACCTAAAAAGGGTAATTTTTTTTAAAAAAAGTATAATATTTTTAGATTGCTCCTTATTTTTTATTTTTTAATATACCAAAAATTTTTAAAAAATACAAATTTATTTATTCTATTTATAATACATCATTTAATTGCCTTTTCTATTTATTGTACTTTTTATACAATACCATTTATTTTTTGATATCTCCAAGTATAATTGTTACACAAGTTCCCTTATTTTTTTCCGATGTCACACTAATATTAGATTCTCCCCCATAGTACATATGGATTCTTTTTGATACATTATTCATGCCAAAGCCGCCCCTTTGCTTGATTTCCATAGTGCTTTTACCCTCCAACTTCTCACGCAGTTTTTGGAGCGTTTCCTCATTCATTCCTATCCCATTATCACTCACTTCAAATACAATATGATTGTCACTCAAATAGCCCTTTACTGTGATAGTTCCTCCCCCTCTTTTATTTTTTATGCCATGATACAGCGCATTTTCTACAATAGGCTGTAATATCATCTTTAGTACAATTTTTTCTTTGATTTCCTTTGCTATATTGATTTCATAGTCTAATACATCTTCATATCTTATTTTTTGTATTTTTAAATAACTTCTAATATGACTTTCTTCTTCCTCTATAGTAATAAAATCATTGCCATTTGACAGAATTGTCCTAAAAAAATCACTCAAATCTGTTGTCATCTCTACAACTTGTTTATTATTTCCTCCCTCAGCCATCCACACAATAGAATCTAATGTATTATACAAAAAGTGAGGATTGATTTGTTCTTGGTGCAATTTTAATTCTGCAAGTCTCAGATTTTTTTGTTCCTGTTTTGTCTTTTCCATCAGTTGTGCTATTTCATCACTCATTTTATTAAACGTTCTGGACAATATATTGATTTCTTCCAAACTGCCCAATGCTGCCCTTGCTTCTAGTTCTCCTCGTCCCAAGCGTTCTGCTGTTTTTTTCATATCGTCTATTGGCTGTGTTACGGATTTTGTAATAATAAAGGACAAAATAATGCCAATGGTCAGCATAGAAATCAACAAGGTAATAAACAATTTTACCATCTGTTGAATATGTCTCTCTAACTCATTTTGCAGTTCTTCCATGCCTAATATTTCATAATGTATATACTCATTTACATAGTCTTGTATCATAGAGCAAAGTCCCTGTATATCATTTTCCCATATCGCTTTATTTTCATCATAAGTCCCTGCTTGTTTTGAATTTTCTATCATTTTATTGACTGCTCTTTCTAACGAATCCAAGCAAGACAAAATACCTTTTATTTTAATATCACTATCGCTATCAGGTGTTCTTTTTATCACATATCGAAAATCCATTTTTGCTTTTTCTACCAAATTTAAAGGATTTTTTAATGTTGCTGCATATTCTGTACGACCTTCCAAAATATCCCCTTTTTCAAAGTCATTGGCATCAATCAGCCCTATCATCACTCGATACATGGAATATTCCATTTGTTCCTTAAAAGTAGTATTATACTCATTTGCTACTTTTAGATTTTCCATAATTTTATTATAAGAATTAGAATAATTATCTATCATGCCAAGTATGCCCAATACAATCAATGTCAAAGGCAACGCTGTTACCAACAACAGCAATATCAATCTCATTTTTAAGGTTAATCTTTTTTTATTCTTTGTCATACTCTATTCCCCTGCTGTTTTTCCACTATCATTTTTAAAATCTTTTGGAGATTGTCCTATCACTCTTTTAAATGTTGCACTAAAATAATGTGGGTCATGATAACCAACTTGTTCCCCTATTTCTGCCGTTCTCAATGTTGTACATTTTAATAATTCACACGCTTTCTCCATACGTGTTTTTGTCAGATATTCTACAAAAGATTGTCCCGTTTTTTGCTTAAAGATAGAGCTAAAATAACTCGCACTAATCCCGATATGAAAGGCAATTTTATTTAAAGAAAAATCATTTTCTTGAAAATGTTCCGAAATATATTTTTTCGCATCTTCTATTAAATCACTATATCTATCATTTGAAGTATTATCCCTTGTTGTCAGTGCAAATGTAAAAAGTTCTTTTAAATATTGCTTTGTTGTCTCTACTGTGTTGATACTTTTTGGTAGCAATTTAATATCTTTTTTTTCTTCTGGAATGTCTTCTGTTTTAATTTTGATTTCTTTTAAAAATTCTTGCACACAATAAAATATATCCATCGTCATATACTGTCTGAGCAAAAGTGACTTATAGTTATGCTCCCCTACTGCGGAAAAGTATTCTTCTATAAAAGAATCACATTCTTCTACAGAACCTAGTTTTAAAAAGTCTTCTATCAATTTCCTATCTACACCACTATAGTCTGTCTTATCCAAAAATTCTGTATATTTTTCATAGCTTACAAAATACCTTTCAAGCAGTTTACTCTTTTCTCTTTCCTCCCTTATCACATCAGCTACTTTTTTTAGTGCATCAACAAGCTGAGCAGACGTAATTGGCTTTAGCAAATAGTCATTGATACCTATTTTAATTGCTTCTTTTGCATAGTCAAATTCATTATATCCACTTAATATAATAATCTTTGTTTCAGGCAATGATTTTTTAACAAGCCTACTCAACTCTAACCCGTCCATAAACGGCATTTTTACATCTGTAATCAATATGTCTGGCTCCGTTTTTAGTATTAGGGGATAGGCATATTCCCCATCTCCTGCCTCTCCTACAAATAAAAAACCATTTTCTTCCCAGTTGATAGTATCCCGAATACCATGTCTAATAATTACTTCATCTTCTACTAAAAATACTTTTATCATCTTATTTTTCTCCTCTACTATAGAAAACAACAAGCTCTAACTTTCTTTTTATCATATCACATCTTTTTTTTGAATACTAGACAAAAACATTACGACATCTATAGCAGTTTTTTTGACGATAAAAAAAGACATTAGCAATATTACACTAATGTCTTTTTTGTTTAAGCTATTTTATCAATTATCATAGTCATAATTGAATTTTCCTGTTTCTTGTGTATGTTTATAGTTTTCTTCTGCTTGCTTAATAAATTCATAGTCACCTGCTTTTTCTGGTGGAATATATGGTTTACCAGGTTGACGTTTTCTTAAGTTGAATTTTTCCATTTCTGCTTTTAATCTATCTGCATTTTGTTGCATTTCTTTACTAGAATTAGCAGAGTTTTTACTAATATCTACGTTATTTGATGTCTCTCGCATAATACCAGAAATGTTAGAGCGAATCCCCTCTATACAATCCAATTGTGCTGCTGAAGAATGAGACTCTTCTTGGATAATAGAAGTAATATTATTGATTTCTTCTACAATTGTTTCAAACATAGCCAATGCCTCAACAGAAATTTTACTACCCATTACTGCTTTATCAATCGTATTTTGAATCAATGTCTTACTTTCATCAGCCGCAACGGTACTCTTTAAAGCAAGCTGTCTTACTTCATTCGCTACTACCGCAAAACCTTTTCCTGCTTCTCCTGCTCTTGCTGCTTCTACAGATGCATTTAAGGCAAGAATACTTGTTTGGAATGCAATGTCATCTATTGTTTTAATAACTTGTGAAACTTTTTGTGATGCTGTTTTCATTTCTTCTACAGATTCTGCAAGCACATTCATTTTTTCATTGCTCTCTTGTGCGTTTGTTTTAATAATATCAGAGATAGAAGATGCTTCTGCCATATGTTCAGAACTTTTACTAATTAAGTTCGCTGCATCATTGATAGCTGATGACAGTTCATTGACTGTTTGCGCTTGAACATGAGCGCTATCTGCTAATTCGTGGCTCACATGTGCAATATAAGTAGAACCCTCTGCTACTTTATGTGCTACTTTTAATATTTCTGAAAAAAGTTTGTCGTTGCTTTGTACCATTCGATACAAATTTTTTCCTAATGTATCTTTACTAGAACGAATATCAACAAACACTGTCATATCACCATCAGCAACACGTTTTACAACTCTAACATTCTCTTGTATACTATTTGCAAGTTGCTTAAAGGAGTCAATCATAATCGCAATTTCATTGTTTTCATCAATATTTCCATAATCAAAATTGAAATCTAAGGTATCAGCACCCTCAGACAACTCTTTTGACCATGCCGCAATCGATGTCATAGGAGCAGATATTTTTGTTGATGTAGAATTTGCAAGGTACACACTTGTTATTATCGCTATCAAAGTTAATAATACGATACATATAATAGAAAGTGTCAACAAAAAGCTCAAAGCCTCTGCTGCCTCATTTGCAATCGCTGTATATCGATTTGCAATGCCTGTTAAATTTTCAATCAGCAAATTTACCTTTGGTTCATAATCACTTATAAATTCATCATATTTTGCTATTCTTTGCACTTCATCTAACTGGTTGACATCCGTAGCAAAAGTATGTATTTCTGTATGAATATCTTTTATTTGTTTAATTCTATTAGAAATTTCAGTGTCTGTAATACTTGACTCATTTTCAGCGAGCCATGAACCAAAGGAACAAGTATTAGGGTCAAGATTGCCCTCAAATCTATCTCCTGTATGCATACTATTTGTTAATTGCAATATCCAATCATAATGCGCTGAAACCATGTCTTTTGCAACATTTTCTGCTTTATAACTATCAGAAACGACTGTATATCTGCTATATATCATACCCTGAAAAGCAAATAATACTAAAACAACAAGCACAGTAATCGATGTTGTAAGCAAATATCCTTTCAATATCTGATACTTGGTTGTTCCCTTTCCTTTTATTAAGCCACTATTTTCTACATTCTCTACGTTTTCTACATTTTCGTCTTTCGACTTTTTAAACATTTTTCTCCTCTCCCCCATCATAATTTATTTTTTATTATTATATATCGCATAAAATTTAAAATGTATAATGTATTTTAAATTAATTTTTACAAAAAAACAAGCATATTGATTGATTTCTTTATGCTATATTATATTACATCATATTACTGAAAATTATTATAACAAATTATACTTAAAATTACAAACCTATATTTTATATTTTTTTTAAAATTACTCAAAATATAGAAAATTGTCAATATTTGCTTGTAAAAATGATTGTACCACCATTTTTAGTATCTTAAAATAAGATTGAGGTGGTATATTATGAAATTGTTTCGTATTGGTATTGTTGTCATCATTATGTTACTCTGTATACCAAGAAAAGTACACGCTGACCAAAATACAATCTATTCAACAGCTCATTTTCATTGTATAATAATGGAGATAAAAAATCTATGCTACATACAAGAAAAGGAAGAGAAGTTATGGAAAAAATTATATTTGCAACAAAAAACATTGGCAAAATAAAAGAGGTAAAAGCAATCTTAGCCGATTTGCCTTTTGAAATTATTTCTATGCAGGAAGCTGACATTGACATAGAAGTAATCGAAGATGGCGAAACTTTTACCCAAAATGCGCTCAAAAAAGCAACTGAACTTGCTCGCGTTTCTGGCAAAATTACACTTGCAGACGACTCTGGTTTAGAAATTGATTTCCTAGACAAACAGCCAGGAGTCCATTCTGCCAGATATTTAGGCGAACAAACACCTTATTCTCAAAAAAATAATCATATCCTTCAGTTAATGCAAAATGTGCCAGACGAAAACAGAACAGCAAGGTTTGTTTGTGCAATTGCTGCTGTATTCCCAAGTGGAAAAACACTTACTACTATAGACACCATAGAGGGTATGATTGCTCATGAAATCAAAGGAGAAAACGGTTTTGGCTATGACCCTATCTTTTTTGTGCCAGAACTCCAAAAAACAACCGCAGAACTCTCCCCAGAACAAAAAAATACGATCAGTCACAGAGGAAAAGCACTCAAAAAAATGAAAGACTTACTAAAGAAAGAGGAGGCTCAACAGTGAAAATTTTAGTTCTTAGTGATACACATGGCTACTTATCCAATGCCAGAGATGTACTTGACCGTATAGGCAAATATATGGGTGCTGTTATCCATTTAGGAGACCATTCTTATGATGCAGATGACCTACAAACAGAATACCCTAATTTACCCTTTCACATTGTAAGGGGCAACAACGATTTTGGAAGTAAAGCACCTAATAAACTAATGCTTACTATTCATGGCAGAAAATTACTCTTAACACATGGTCACACTCAACAGGTTTACTGGAACTATGACACCATATCCTACTGGGCAGAACAAGAGGGTGCAGATGTCGTCCTTTTTGGACATACACACAGCCCTGTCAATGACATAAAAGGTCATGTTATGCTTTTTAATCCTGGCAGTATTTCTTTGCCTAGAGGCGTCCCACAGCCTACTTTTGGTGTGCTAGAAATTACCCAAAAAGGAAATGTATATGGTTCTATTATGGAGTATATTGATTCTACAACATTTCTTAGAAAAATGTAATGCAATATGAAAAGAGAAGTTATATTTTTAAAGAGAAATTTTGATATAACTTCTCTTTTTTACAGTAAAATGCAATTTTTTTTAAAAAACTATTGACTTTATTTAAAAAATATGGCATAATGATTTTCGTTGATTATAAAGTAGACTTTGCGGGTGTAGTTCAATGGTAGAACGTCAGCCTTCCAAGCTGAACACGTGAGTTCGATTCTCATCACCCGCTTGTTCTCTTTTTGGATCAGTAGCTCAGTTGGATAGAGCAACGGCCTTCTAAGCCGTGGGTCGGGGGTTCGAATCCCTCCTGGTTCACTTTTTTTGCGGGTGTAGTTCAATGGTAGAACGTCAGCCTTCCAAGCTGAACACGTGAGTTCGATTCTCATCACCCGCTTTTTCCTATTTATCATTATGCGGATATGGCGGAACTGGCAGACGCGCTGGACTTAGAATCCAGTCCGAGAGGGTGCAGGTTCGATTCCTGTTATCCGCATGATAAAACCCTTGATTTTTCAAGGGCTATTTTTTTTGTGTTGCACAATACACTTTATCTTTTTATCTTATACAAAACTTTTTTTCTGCCTTTTGGCACAGCTCTTTTATCCATTCTTTTTGTGCAATTTTTTCAATCCATGACATAGGTATGCCCTTTTCACCACCGCAGCCATAAAGCAAACCAGCCAATCCTCCTGCTACTGCTGCAACCGTATCTGTATCATTTCCCAAATTGACCGCCTTTAGCACACAATCTCTATAGTTATCCGTAGTATACAAGCACCAAATAGCCGCTTCTAGTGTATCGACAACATAGCCACTACTTTTTATATCATCTCTATTCAAATTTTTGATATTTATGACTCTTTGGTACTCTTTTTCACACATATCTGCTTTTAATACAACATGTTCAAGACTTTTTGACTGTATTATTTGTTCTGCTATATCAACATACAAACGACAGCCCCTTTTTGAAATATCATGACCATGTGTCAACGCACTCAGCGCATCAATATCACTTTGTTTATGCGGTACAAAAGCAATTGGCAAAATTCTCATCAAAGCGCCATTTCCATTGTCCATAATATCTTTGCCTCCACAATTTTGTGGTACTTCTCCCTTTACATAGCGTGATATTGCTTGATGTGTTGTAATACCATAGTCAAACACGTGTCCATGTGGTGTAAACTTTCCATAGTGTATCCAATGATAAAAATTTTGCATAATATCTTCCAAATCAATACAGCCTAATCTTGTCAGGCTTTCCAAGGTTGCAAGCGTCATACTGCTGTCGTCTGACCATGTTCCAGCAGGCTGCCTATGTGTGCCATAGCCAATCATATCTGTTATTTCAAAGGTATCCCGTTCTTCAAATTCTACAGGCACGCCCAAAGCATCACCAACTACTACTCCCATAATACCATCATATAGTTTGCCCATGTTGTTCACTCTCCTCTTATAGTAAATTTTACTTTATCATACAAAATAAGGAAACAAAAGTCAATAAAAAATAGAATAAGTAAAAAAATGTTGAAATCAGTAAGGAATAGTGATATGATAAACATGGCGAAAGCCAAAAAATAGAAAAGCGTCCACGACAGGACGGTTGCCTCCTGATTCTTCATAAAAGATTACATAGGGAAAGGAGGCGATGCACATGACTGCTTATGAGATTATTTCAATCTTTATTGGTATATTAGCTTTGCTGATTACCTTTGGCGGCTTTATCGTTGCATTACTTACTTTTCTCAATACGAGAAAATAAGAAAGCCTATCCTGTCCAGCACACAGGATAGGCGATGCCCATAAGGGTATTGAACCAATCAGGTGGCAGCCACTTTTGGAGTGGGTGCTTTTCTTTTTATTATTGTAACACAGTTCCTTTTAAAATGCAATCTATTTTTTATTCTATCTTATTTCGTCTAATGACAAAAAAGATTGATAAAAACAAAGTCTTTTTTTATAAAATCCACACC
Source organism: uncultured Clostridium sp. (assembly GCA_947246775.1). Lineage (GTDB taxonomy): Bacteria > Bacillota > Clostridia > Lachnospirales > Anaerotignaceae > Coprocola. The sequence continues at coordinate 9,216 of CAMXTM010000043.1, forward strand.
ATGCCATACAATAGCAAACTAAAAACATACGTTTATTATCGTTATGACAAAAAAAGTGTCATAAAATGATATTTTTAAAAAAAATTTGTCATAGCTCAAAGCCGCTTGTAGCAAGGCTTTCTAATACCTTATGACAAAAATGATACTTTTTTATAAGATAAATATAAAATAAAAAAATATATAATAATATATATAATATACGCGGTGTTTCGGCTGGTTTCGAAAAATTTTGTCATTTTTGTCATTTTTGTCATAGAGAGAAAACCAACGACAAAAAGCAGTAGAATGTGGTTATTTTATTTTGCTACAGCAGTTGTTTTGCATTTTGTAGGATTCTATTTATATCATCAAGCAACTGCTCTTTGTTTTCACAATACATATGGCTAAATAACTGATTGATATTTTGTTCAAAGTCTTTTGGCAATATGCTACAGTTCTTTTTGCATAGCTCTACAAGGCGTTTTTCTCCTGAATGGGTTTTTTCATTTAATGCAAATATAAAATCAAAATAAGAAGCTAAAAATTCCGTTACTCTATGGTTTATGCTGACCAAATCATTTCTTTTGACTGCTTTTGCAATTTGTAGCTTATAGGCTGACAAGGTGCTATCCATCAATTCCATTTGTCTTTTTATAATTGCCTTTTTAAGCTCTTGCGGATAGGCAACCGTAAACCTTTTTTGCATTTTATCCAATTTCCCACTTTTATCATATACAATCTTACAATTTAATAAATTGTGCCACATACAAGTTGTATAAGCATTTGCTGCTTGACAGCGCACAACAACATTTTCTATGGTTTTTTCAAAATCTTGCAAGTTTCGGTACATCATGTCAATCTCTATGCCATCATTCATGATGCAATTATCGCCATATTCCCAATAAGCATTACCAATTTCCATATCATTACAATATTGAGATAGGATATTTTTTCTTATTGTTTCGTCAATTTGTTCTGTCACATAAACATAGACATCATAGTCAGAATTTTTGTCATAAGTGTCTGTTGCTCTTGAGCCACCAATGGCAATCCCCTCTACACAGTCTAGTTTTGCGATTTCTTGTAATATTTTGTCTATCATGTTCCTTCCCCTTTCTGTCACAAAAGGGAATGTCAATATCTGACATTCCCTAAACTATCAAAAAGATTTTAGTGTTTTCTCATACTAGCAGTTGCTGTTTTAAATTTGTCATGAACAGAGTTCATAGCAGTATCCACTTCGTCTTCATCAATCAACACAGATATTTTAATTTCTGATGTAGAAATCATACTAATATTCACACCTGCATCATACAATGCCTCAAAAAATAGTGCTGCTACACCTGGATTTGTTGCCATACCTGCGCCTACTACGGACAATTTTGCTATTTTATCATCATGTACAATTTTTTGTGCAGTTAATCTCTCTTTATTTGCTTCCAATACTTTTAATGTTTGGTCTAAGTCTGCTTTTGCTACAGTAAATGAAATATCTTTTGTATCATCACGTCCTATGGACTGCAATATAATATCTACGCTAATTTTTTCTTTTGCCATTAAAGCAAATACCTCAAAGGCAATTCCTGGTTTATCTTTCACACTCATGAGTGAAATTCTTGATACATCTTTATCTGCTGCAACTCCGCTGATAAGCA